>NZ_JAYLAA010000045.1:0-1693 GCF_035819015.1 Chryseobacterium salviniae
GCTTGCAGGTTGGGGACGGTAATATTGGTGATTGGGGCAATTGTACCTGTACCGGAGCGGGCCTTCCTAAGATGTATACCATAGAGATTTTGGTTTGTCCTCCGGAACCGGGCGCTCCTACCGGCGGGTGGGTTCCCACTCCGTCTTCTCCTACTGCACCGACAGGCGGAGGAGAGCCAGTGGATGGTGGTAATAGTTCAGGATCACAAACCAACCCTACAGATCCCAATACCGTAGAAGGAGCGCAGGAAGAACTCGGAGGTACCCCTACGCTGCCAAATCTGGGATCTATTGAAACAGAAGATCAGAAAACAGATTGTGAAAGACTGAAAGAAAAAACAGATGATGCAGCATTTAAACACAAAATGGATAGTATTAAGAACAGAGTTACGAAGCCAAATCCCGATTTGCATGAAACCAGTGTAATTGTAGAAAAATATAAGGGAAAAATATCATATTCTATAACCCAGAGCCAAGCCAATTTTCAGGCGGATGGTACAAAGAGGAATTATAATATGCAAAGTAATTATGATGTAGCTGGCTTACATAATCATCCTCCAGGTGGAATTCCTATTTTCTCCTATCCGGATTTGGTTACTTTTTATGACCATTATAAGAATTTAGTTCCTTTTCGTAAAAATGAATTTTCTATGTTTTTAGTTTGTTTTAATGGTACATCTTATGCACTAAGAATGCAGGATATTACAGCATTAGATGTATTGTTTGATGGAATGGATTTGAACACTAAAGAAGGAAAAGCACTAGCAGAGGACAAAGTTAGAGAAATTTATAGAAAAGATGGAGGCTTGAATACTAAACAGAATTATACCGCAGATATGTCGGAAAAAATGCTGATGAAAGTCCTTAATACTAAAGATTTTGGTAATGGGAATTCAATATTTTTATATCAATATGAAGGAAACCAATGGAAAAAGCTATTGCAAAATCCAGACGGAACTATACAAAAGATACCGTGCCCTCAACCTTAATTTTTTAAATCAATACTTATGAAAAAAATATTTTTATTATCAACGATTATATTTTTGTCTGTGCAATGTAAAGCACAAAATCATATCATAAATTCCACAGACTGTGATTCTAATTTCGATCGTAGTTCAGGAGATTATTATGAAAAAGATATTAATAATATTATGAATAAATACACAGGGACATGGAAATGGACTAGTGGAAACAGAGAATTTATTTTGACACTAATAAAACAASTAAAACARCATTTCAATCAATCTGGAAACGATAATTATTATCAAGACAGATTGGTGGGTTATTATCAATATAAGGAAAACGGAATAATAATAGCCGATACTTCTTCTGATGATTTATCTAAAGATTATGGTGTAAAAGTTCAGTTTACCTTAGATTGCTACTCTCAAATATCATCTATCCGTTTTGAAGACTACAAAAAATACAAAAGTTTTGAAGTGATTCTGGAAAGTCTCACTCCTACCCAAATCAAGATGAATATGTATGAAAGACAACACGTTATCACAATCAATAAACATACAGGAGTAAGAAATCCCCCTAATGATCCGCAAGGGGGGAGTACTTTCCCGATGGAGATGATACTTACCAAGCAGTAATTATGAAAACGTATTATTTTATCTTATTCTTTATTTTTAATAATGTCTTTTCACAAGAAAATGATAATCCCCTTTATTTTATTGGTGAAAAAATA
>NZ_JAYLAA010000046.1:0-58487 GCF_035819015.1 Chryseobacterium salviniae
GCGGCAAAGACACAGCCGAAACCCCATTACTGGAAAAAGCAAGTAGCGAGAGCCGGAAGAAGCTCCCCCGATAAAATAAAAGCGGAGGGCTGGAGAATGGGAGGAGGTTTGTGAGGGTGTGAGTTCTCAAACAGAAAAGGCTCTACATAATGTAAAGCCTTTCTATTTGTTATAATGATAGATTATTATTCTTCAATTTTTTCTTTCTGTTTTTTGTCAGGGAAGATAACGGATAAAATGACTGAGATTATCAAAACTCCTCCAACAATTCCTAAGGAAACAGGAGACGGAATATGAACCCATGGTGCAATAAGCATCTTCACTCCGATAAAAGACAGAATTACTGCCAATCCGTAAGGTAGTTTGCTGAACATATGGATAAAATTCGCCAACAGGAAATAGAGTGATCTCAAACCTAAAATTGCAAATATATTGGATGTATAAAGGATAAACGGATCATTCGAGATGGCAAATATTGCCGGAATGGAATCTACGGCAAAAAGCACATCGGTAAATTCGATAACGGCAACAACTACCAAAAGCGGAGTTGCCATTTTCACACCGTTCTGGACGGTAAAGAATTTATCGCCTACGTAATTATCAGAAACCTTCCAGAATCTTTTAATTAGTCTAGCTCCTGCTGTATTGCTGTAATCTTCTTCTTCGCCATCGTCTCCGTCGCCCCAGGATTTGATTCCTGCATAAACCAGGAATAATCCGAATAAGGTCATTACGATATTAATTTTCACCGGGTGCCCGAAGATATTCATCTCAGGAAGGTACGTAAGGTTGATTAATCCCACACCGGCAAAAATGAAAATTGCCCTGAAGATGAGCGCCCCGATAATTCCCCAAAAAAGTACTTTATGGTGAAGGTATTTCGGAACTTTGAAAAATCCGAACACCAGGATGAATACAAACAGGTTATCCACCGAAAGTGCCTTTTCAATCCAGTAAGCAGCCTGATACTGCGTGAATTTTTCTATGGCGAGCTCATGGCTTCCGGGACCTAAATCTGAATTGTACACCCAGTACACAACTCCCGAAAACACCATAGACAGCGAGATCCAGACAATTGACCAGATGGTGGCTTCTTTGGAAGAAACTTCATGACTTTTTTTGTTGAAAACTCCCAAGTCCAGGAGTAACATGATAACTACCGTTACCGCAAATCCCCAAACCAGACCGGGATGAAGATCTAAAATGCTAGTATTTTGTCCCACTTTTTAATGTGTGTTGTTAAATGATAAAAAGCAATAGCTGTACGAATACAAATATTGCTGTTTAATTTTATTATATTTTTTCGAATTTATATTCATTAGGTTTTGGCCAAGCCTAGGTTAATAAGCGGGCTTCAGCCCGCTCCCGTTGAATTCAAATTACAGATATTTTTGCTTTACCGTTTCAATGGTTTCCTGCAGTTTTTTGTCTTTTGTAGGATCTCCGATAGCATTGAATTTCCACTCATTGTTTCGTTTATAGAAAACGCCCATCACCATAGCAACATGGCCTTTGAAAGAAATATCATTAGCGATATCGTATTTTGCAAAAACTTCTCTCACATTGGTAGGAGTTCCTTCATAAATCCTGATTGACGCAAAAGGAATTGTCCCGAAGTCCTGACCTTTGTAGCTGTTCAGAACAAGGGCAACATGTTCTACATTTGCATCAAGATTACTGAAATCTATGGTAATCACTTCGTTATCCAGTCCGTCATCACCATTTACGTCTCCTGTAAGGTCGTCTCCGCTATGTCTTACCGCACCGTTTTTAGATTTAAGGTTTCCGAAATAAATTACTTCCGTAGCATTTTTGTTGGAATCGTATAAAATACAGCTCCCATCCAGGTCTACTGCCTCGCGTGAAGTTCCGCCGAAGAAACTTTTTTTCTCAATTGCACCCCAGTTTATCCCTACACATGCTTGTGTAAGTGTGGTTCCGTTTTCCTTGGTAAGGTTTATCCGTTGACCTTTTTGTAAGTTAATAGCCATCTTTTTATGTTTAATTTTGTTTGTATTCTTAAATTGTATTATCAAAAATCATGAATACTTTATAAAATATTCAATATTACGATAATATAATCCTTTGTTTTATGATTTTATTCTAATTATTTAAATTTAAATTCAGCATTGCACGAAGGATGTTGGTCTCTTCGTTGATGTCAAACATTTTGCTCATGACATCCGTATTTTCAAGATTTTTAATATAATCTTTTAAGACTGAAATTACCTGTTCCGGCAATGTCCTTTTTCTTTCTGCCATCGCTTCTTCGAGATCCTCGTTCTTTTTTTTGAGCTGGTTAATAATCACCCCGTGGTTTGACTCGTTGGGAGCCTTGTTTAATTTTTCCATTTTTTTAGGATCTGCTAAATACATTTTTTGTTTTTCAATATCAAAGATGAAAAAATCTTCTGACTGGAAAATTTTAAACAGCTCATATTCATTCCCGGAAACGGCATAACCGCATACGAAACGAACTTTAAAGTTTTGAATATTAAGCCTTCCTAATAATTTTCTTTCAATTTTGTAATCCTGATATTGATAAGCAGGAAACGAGCCGGTTGTAAGCAATTCTTCATCAACTTCCGATCTGTAGAATTCTGCAGCATATTTTTTATAGAAATATAAAACATTGTCCCAACTTACGGTATAGTTATTTTCCGTAAGGTCCTGATATACGTGTTTCAGGTGACGGGAGAAATTTCCGCTGTATATTTTCCGGTCTGTCTCGAAGCCGTCTTCGTGTTTTTCTTCAAACCCTGCGATATATTTTCTGTTGATTTCTATTTCATTGATTACCGCCAGCATATCATTCTCCTTCTGCTTTTTTATTTTCGTCAGAAGTTCAATGAGACTGTCGGTGTACTGAAGGTGAAACAATTCCAGCTTGCTGTAATCCAAACCTTTATTTTCCTGAAAAAGATTATGAATGATATCCGTCTTAATGTAAATGGAAATGATATCAACATTTTCAAAAAAATTAGCAAGAAGCTTAAGTTTCGTTAATCTTCTTTTACTTTGAGATAATATGTTTAAAGCATCATCATTCACCTTTGTATAATGCTACTATCCTCTTACGTTTGCTTTCAGTTCGTGTTCCAGCGTCATCAGATCCTGATCCAGCTTTCTTCTTCCTTCTGCACCCTGTTTCTGAATTTGTTTTACCTCGTTTAATGTATTGATTAATTTCGACGTTGTTTCTCGCAATGTTTCAATAGATACAACAGTTTGTTCGTTGGCTCTGGCAACATTGATTGAGTTCTGGCCGAGACGTTCTGCATTTTTCCTCAAAATTTCTTCTGTTGTGGAAGAAACTTTTTGCTGAATTTCAATATTCTGTTGCTGTCTGTACATGGCAACAGCTAAGGAAAGCTGATTTTTCCAAAGCGGAAGCGTGGTTGTAAGAATAGTCTGTGCTTTTTCGGCAATCGATACGTTATTATTCTGAACAAGCCTGATTTGCGGAAGCGACTGCATCATAATAAGGCGAACCACCTTCAGATCGGCTAATCTTCGGTCTAATCTTGCAATAAAATCTCTTTTATCGGCAATCTGGTAATCCTGATAATTCTGCGGCGCAGCTTCCATTGCAGCAAGTTCTGTCGCTGCTTTTTCCATTCTTAGGTTTCCGGCAATTACCAGTTCTTCAATTTGTTTTATCGCATTGACGTTACTTTCGAAAATCGTCTGCAATACGGCGTTATCCTTTGTTGATGTAATAATTCCTGCATTGACTTTATATGAAATCTGATCGATATTGCTGATGATCTTGTCGTATTTAGCGAACAAATTCTCAATCTGCGTCATTACATTTTTCATGAATGGCAATTTGCTTAAAAAGCTTTTGAATTTATTCTGATTAAGCTCTTCAACATCAACGTAATTCAGCTCAACCAGTAAATTATTGATGAGTTCGCCGACTTCACCTGAATTGGAGCGTCTCACATTTCCTAAGAAGCTGTCACTCTGGTTCGACAAAGTTCTCTGAAGATCTGCCCCGAAATTCACAATGGAACCCGGATTGGTTTCATCAATAGAATTTGCAAGAACTTCGTATTTCTGACGTTCTTCTGATGGCAATTGAGTAAGATTTACATTCCCTTCCCTGTCCACAAGCGGAGCGGGAGGTGTACTTTGTGCCTGAGCCGGCGGAGGATCCATCGGGGTAGGCTCAAATGTTTTTAATGGTTCGATTGATCCCAGCGGATCTATAGGTTGATTAGGTTGGTTATCCATGATACAATTATTGGTACATTTCTACAAATTTTTCAAGGCCTTCTCGCTGTCCGCTCCCAACGGCTTCAAATTTCCATTCGCCGTTTCTGTTGTAGATTCTTCCGAATTCTACTGCTGTTTCGATGGAGAAATCTTCGTCAAGCTCGTATTTTAAAATTTCTTCGTTGGTATCTGTATTGAAAATTCTGATGAAAGAATTTCTCACCTGCCCGAAGTTTTGTCTTCTGGCATCTGCCTCGTGAATCGTTACCACAACAGTGATTTCTTTCACGGCCGGATCAATTTTTGTAAGATCGATTTTAATCTGCTCATCATCTCCTGCACCATCCCCGGTTAAATTATCACCGGAATGAATTACTGCTTTATCAGGAGATTCCAGATTATTGTAAAAAATAAAGTGATTATCAGAAACCAGTTTTTTATCTTCTCCCAACAAAAATAAGGATGCATCGAGGTCAAAAGCCGTTCCCGTAGAGGTATTGTTGATATCCCATCCTAAACCTACGGTGAATTTTGGTGCGTTTATATTTTCTCTTTGTCCTTTCTGTAAGTTAATAGCCATAATAGAGTTCAGTTTGTGTTAAAGTGTTAATATTGTTTTCGTATTCTTTTATTAAATGATAATTGTTGCTGATCGCCAGTTCCAGCAGGTGATCCATCTGTTCTTTTTTTACTTTAGACGAAAGATAGTCAAAATTACCTGAATCCAGGCTTAAAATATATTTTACCACCCTGGTATTGAACTGAAAACTTGGCTTCATCATTACTTCTGCGATATGTTCTGCATTTTTCACTGCATAATAATTAAAATAGTTTTCAATTTTCGGGTCAAGGTCGAAATTCATCAGTTCAGCATAATACATGAACAAAAAATCTGCCTCAACCTGATATTCGTCCAGAATTTTATTGACGGTAAATTCGTGGCTTCCTGTTATTTTGATATCGTCTATAAAAATACAAAGTTTTCCTCTAAGAAAATCCTTATCAAGATAATAAGTATCGTTGGCAATAAGATTTTTACGGTCTTCAAAACTTAAATTCCCGTAATCTGTCGTATAGGTATGGTTCCGGTTGATTTTTGACAGGATGCTTGACCTTTTTCCTTTTTGGAACAGATAAAAATCCAGGTGCTTTTTGAAGTAAAAGCATAAAAAATTGGAAGCGGTGGGAATTGCCATGTACGGACTTGGTAAAACTACAATTTCTTTATCTGTATTTAATATATTCTCATGAGCTGAAATAAATCCATCAAACAGTTCTTTGGCAAATTTTGCAGCGTACGATCTGTCGCCAAACTTGAAATAGCTGTATTCCTCCGGCGAAAAAGTGAATTCTTCCGCAGAATGGATATGGTGTAAGCTGTATCTTTTGTTCATAATTTATATTTTTGGTGAAAGTAAGTGTGCATTGAAACCGAAATCTTTTGCCCCTTTATAATCTGCGATGGGATTGTCTCCGATATGCAGGATCTGGTTTAAATTCAAATCCTGGTTTTTAAGCAGGTTTTTTACTTCCTGAAATATTTTCGGATCGGGTTTCGAGCAGTTGGCTTCGTCAGAATAAATATGGAAATCAATATACTGATCAAGGTTTTTATTCATGAGGAATTTTCTCATGGTTTTTCCTTTGATAAATCCTGTATTGCTCAGGATATTAATTGTTTTTCCCTGATTTTTAATTTCCTCAAAAAACTCATGTAAATTTTCGAAAATGATAATAGGCTGATATTCCAGAAAAAGGGCTTCGCTTTTTTGATAGAACTCATTCAGCTGATCTTTATTGATTTGCTTCAGATCAACTTTCAGCGCATGTAAAATGAGCAGATATATTTCAAAAGTGTCTACATTTCCTCCAATTACCTCATTAATAGAATTGCAAAGGTCATCATAATATTTTATGGCTTTCGCAACTTCATCAATCGGCTTTTTTACTTCAAAAAATGAAGAGAACAGCTCAACTCTTTTTGCTTTAAATTCAGGGTGAGATTTTATTAAGGTAAGCCACAGATCAAAGGAAAAATGTGAATGATTATGGATGTCTATATCTGTTTTCAAAACGGTTTAGTTAAAAGTTTATTTAGCTTGTTTCCTGAAAAAAGATGTCAGTTAAGTTACATTAATTCTTGTCTTCAATTCTTCTTCTGATTTCAATTTAATCCAAAGATAAAATTTTTAAATTAATGGGTAAATATTGTGCGGTGTTTTAAGAAATTTTTATGATTTCTCATAAGGTGGCATAGAAATTATCCTTATGATTTTCAGAATATTTTTATTTCCTACAGATTGTACAGATTTGCGTAAATGTTGGATATTTCTAAACTTCCATCATCACTTCCAACTTCCAGCCTCAAAATCTTCTCAAATACTCAAACTCTACAACCCAAAAACTTTCTATTTTTCCGGCATTACTTTATACGTTGGATCATCCTGAACATTGACTTCAATCACTGCTTCAGCATTTTTCAGCATTTTCCGGCAGTCTTCGCTTAAGTGTTTTAAATGCAACTCTTTATTTCGTTCTGCATATTTTTTAGATAACTTGTCTAAAGCATCGATGGCACTCATGTCCACAATCCTGCTTTCCCTGAAATCAACGATTACCTGATCGGGATCATTGGCAGGATCGAATTTATCTATAAAAGTTGTAACTGAACCAAAGAACAGCGGGCCTGAAATCTGATAGTATTTAATTCCGTTTTCATCCGTATATTTTCTGGCACGGATTCTTCTGGCATTATCCCAGGCAAAAACCAATGCTGAAATAACGACACCTACCAATACGGCAAGCGCAAGATTATGCAATATAATGGTAATTAAAGCAACTGTAATACCCACAAAAATATCAGATTTCGGCATTTTGTTGACAATCCTGATAGAAACCCACTGGAAAGTACTGATAGCAACCATCATCATAACTCCAACCAGTGCAGCCATCGGAATTTTTTCAATAAACGGAGCCCCAACTAAAATAATGATTAAAATAGTAACGGATGCAATAATTCCCGAAAGCCTTGCCCGGGAACCAGCGTTTAGGTTTACCAAAGTCTGGGCAACCATCGCACAGCCTCCCATTCCTCCGAAAAACCCATTGGTTATATTTGCCAGTCCTTGTGCTACGGATTCTTTATTGGCATTTCCTTTTGTATTGGTGATTTCATCCACCATGGATAAGGTGAGAAGAGATTCTATTAGTCCAACTCCTGCCATCACAAGAGCATATGGAAAAATAATCTGTAAAGTTTCGAGTGAAAAAGGAAGATTTGGAATATGAAAGTGCGGAAGATTTCCGCTGATGCTTGCGATATCGGCCACAGTTTTTGTATGAATTCCAAAACCTGCAGCAATTCCGAAGACCACAATAATGGCAACAAGAGAAGCCGGCACCACTTTTGTAATCTTCGGAAAAAGGTAAACGATAGCAATGGTAAGCAAAGTAAGACCCAGCATGATGTATAATGCTGTTCCCTGAAGCCAGCTGCTAATTCCATTTTCATTTACGATCTTAAACTGCTCTACCTGCGCCATAAAAATGATAACGGCAAGACCATTTAAAAACCCATACATTACAGGCTGCGGAATTAGTCTTACAAATTTTCCCCACTTAAAAATTCCAACCAGCATTTGAAATATCCCGGCAAGAACTACGGTGGTCAAAAGATATTCTACGCCATGCGTTTTAATCAAAGCAATGAGAACTACAATGGTAGCGCCCGCTCCACCGGAAACCATTCCGGGACGGCCGCCGAAAACAGCGGTAACCAATCCCATCATAAAGGCTGCATAGAGACCGGTGAGCGGTGAAAGTCCGGCCAGAATTGCAAAAGAAAGTGACTCTGGAATCATGGTCATAGCGACCGTAAAACCGGCAAGCAATTCGTTTTTATAATTTATTTTCTGTGAGAAATCGAATAAAGCAGCGGTATTTTTCATTTGGCAGCAAAGGTAGTTACTACAAAACCTCTATCCAATAGCATGCTATGATTGATTCTGATAAAAATTAAATTTATCTATCGTTGATTTTCTTTTAAGAAATGGTTTAGAATGAAGTTTTGCAAATTTGTTTCATAGTTTTGCTTCATCAAAATTAAAATCATGATTAAAGGATTATATGAAACACATATCCAGGTAAGTGATCTTGAAAATGCCACTAATTTTTACACGAAAGTTTTAGGTTTAAAATTTGCTCACAAGGATGAAAACCGCCGGATCGCTTTTTTATGGGTAGGAAAAGATAAAGAATTCATGTTGGGACTTTGGGAACAGAAAGAAGACCTGCAAACCCGGCATTTTGCTTTTACCGCTGACAAAGAAGATATTCTGAATTATTCTGCTGAATTTCTCAAGAATAAAGATTTAACCCCCTACAACTTTCTGAAAAACGGAAATGAAAAACCCATGGTTTTTGCCTGGATGCCGGCTTTAGCCATTTATTTTAATGATCCCGATGGAAACCAGCTGGAACTGATCTCTATTCTGGAAGGCGACGGAAAACCGGAGCTGGGCGTTCTTTCCTACGAAGAATGGCTGGAAAAGGCTTCATAATAAAAAGCGATCCCGGCTTTGCTTTCGCAAAGCTGGGATCTATAAAGACAGGTATTAGTTTATCGGGCAAAAATCTCTTTCAGCTGGGAAACAATATTGGTGTTTCCGGATACGGTAATATCTCCGATTTTATCGGCAATTTTCTCCATATATTCCATTTCTTTCAGCTTCCAGAGCACTTCATTTTCTTCCATAAGCTTGGCGGTGTTCAGCAAACTTCTTGTGGAAGCCGTTTCTTCACGTCTCATGATGGTATTGGCCTGGGCTTTCTTTTCAGCAATGAGAACCTGGTTCATGATTTCTTTCATTTCACCTGTTAAAATCACATCCCGGATTCCCGCATCAGCGGCTTTTAAACCTAAACCTTCAGCTTTATTCCCAAGATTCTGAAGAATTTCTTTTCCTACCGAATCTTTTTTCACCAGCAGTTCATCGAGGGTTAATGCGCCCACAAATTCTCTTAGCGCCAACTGCATAAGAATATACAATTGCTTATCATATTCTTTATTTTCCATTAAGGCTTTTACAATATTTTCCACCTGGAAACGCACGTAAAAATTAATTCTTAACATCGCTTTGTCCTTCGTAAGCAATTCCTGACCTGCAATTTCCATTTGCTGCATTCTGGTGTCAATGGCTTTTACCTCTACAGAAGTTTCATTATTCCAGAAATAGTATGTTCCTGCTTCTAAAACACGATCCAGCTTTCCATCGATCAGCAAAAGGCCTTTATACTGATTGGTGATAACAAATTTTCTTACAAAGCTCTTGAGCTTTACATTTTCCAGGATTGTTTTAGAAATATTTTCGGTAACTTCCACTTTCATTAAATCAATTTTCTGGAATTCTCTGTTGAAAACACCTTTCCAGAAAGCGTACTGTCCTACGTTCAATACTTCTTTGAAAATCCCGTTTTCATAAACAAGAACAATTTCACCGTCTTTTACCTCAACAACTTCCAGCATGGCTTTTAATCCCTCGTTTTTCAGCAAAAGGTTAAGATCAACATTGGTTTTAAACAAAGTTTTCATATCATAAATCTCTACAGATTTATTCCCGAACATCCAGAAACTTCCTTCTTTCAGGATGTCGATCAGGTTTCTATTTTTGAAAACGAGGCCTCTCTCGTATGCTTTAATGTGTACATTTTTTATCATGATTTTATTTTTAATAGTTATTATTTAATAAAAGGAAATCCGTGATCTCTTCTTCCGAAAAAATGCGGAAGCAAAGCGTTTAACAAAAAAATCCACTGACTTCAAACTCAATTTTCAGATTCATCCTGAAATTCAGATCTTGGGCGTGTCCCTCGCAGCAGCATTTCCCTGCAGCCCGGGTTGCTACGTTCACTTCTATCTTTTTGCAAACAAAAAGGATATCCGTTACCATCGCTCACGCAAAAGACCGTCATTTCAGCATTGGTCTGAAGATAATAAGCTCTTCAATACCGTTTCAATTTTAGAAAACTTCTTTTCTTACAGGCTTTTTCAGAGTGCTGATTCAACAACCGAAAACATCCCGGATTTTCCAGTGCGGATATTTTTGATGAGAATACCCGAAACTCGCGAAAAAATAGATTTTGAGTCTATTTTAACCTACATTAAAAGTGTAGAGCGTATACCAATTCCGCCATACCAATCTCAATTGGCAGTGGGACTCGAACCCACACGTTAAATAATGCTATTACTCTAACCGGACTGAGTTATATTCCCTTGTAGGAAATAGAAGGATTCGAACCTCCGACCCATAGCGCATGGTAGAAGTTTTTGGAAACTCCTGAAACCTTCAGGTCAAGCTGAACAGAAAGAAATCATGTTTCTCAACAAAACCTTCTGCAATAGTGATATACCGAAACACTCAACAAGACCTGCCTGATATTTTGACTAAAATCTGTCTTTCAAAATTTTAGTTTGTTTTATTTGATGATGCAAAGTAAAATTCTTATTACGCAGTGTTTTTGCGTACAAAAAATTATTTTCATTTAATGTACATTATTGCTGTAAGCACCAGTGTAAAATCTTAGCAATATTTTTCGCATCATCTACTCCTCTGTGGTGGGTTCCTTCAAGTTTTAGGTTCAGCTCGCCTAAAGCTCTTGCCATCCCTACGCTTTTTCGCACAGTAGGATGCAGTTCCCCGAATAAGGTCTTTACATTGATATGATCATCACTTAACGGATAATCCACACAAAACCTTCTCGACTGGCTCTGAAGCATATTCAGATCGTAATTCCCGTAACTTGCCCAGGTAAGCTCTTCAGAATCGTATTCTGCTCTGAGAATATCCAACGCATCTTCCAGTAAAACTCCTTCATCCTCCAGCATTTGCTGCGTAATAGAAGTTAGTTCCGTACAGAAAGGACTCACTTTCGAGTATTGAGGTTTCACTAAAATTCCCTCATTTTTGGAAATCTTTCCGGTTTTTGCATTCATAAGGCAAACCCCGATTTCTATGATTTCACTTTCCTGACCTCTTGGCGGCCGGTCTTCCCAACATGTGGCTTCGAGGTCTATAATTAATATATTGTCTGTTGTTTTCATTTGTTTAAAAAATTTAATTGTTAATGGATAGAAGATGGATGTGGAAAAATGGAAGTTTTGCGGTGCGCAATTTACTTCCAGCTTAGATTCACCTCAAAATTTCTCTCAAAACTCTGGCTGCATTGTAAGCATCATCCGCTCCGTTGTGATGGTTGCCTTCAAAATCCATATTCAGGGCTTTCAACGCTCTTTTCAGGCCCATCATTTTATATAATCCGTTGTAGGCTTTGAAACGGTGCATGATGTTGATATAATTTCCGGAAAAAGGATTTTCGATACCGAGATAATCACACTGCTCCATGATCTGTTCTTTATCAAAGTCTCCAAAGCCAGCCCAGGTAAGTTGAGCTGAATGATATTCATCCCTTATTTTTTCGCAGGCTTCTTCAAAATAAATTCCTTTTTCTTCGATCAGTTTAGGCGTTATTCCAGTAAGATCCGTACAAAATTTGTTGATTTTAGATCTTTCCGGAATGACATAGATGCTCTGTTTTTTGGAAATTGCTTTGTTAGTTCTGTCTAATTCACAAATTCCTATTTCTATAATATCGGGTTTCTGTCCGGCAGGAATTCTGTCGTTTTCCCAACAGGTAGCCTCCAGATCAATGATTATGATTTCATTGGTTGTTTTCATAATTTTGATTTTTAGGATGGAAGCAGGCAGGTGGAAGTTTTACAGCATGAAAATGCTTCCAACCTCTTGCTTCTGCATCCCAACTTTCTAATTTCTCGGTGCAAATGGCGGTGTCCACTTTTTCTTCTTCATAAGTTCTATCTTTTGATGAGTCCGCTGTGAAAATATATTGGGTTTCATTATTTTAATTTTTATCTTTTTTCTATTTAAACCTAACAGGTTTTGAAAACCTGTTAGGTTTCTGAAAGCTTTAAAATAAGTGTAGAAAGTTAAAAAATTACAATCTCTATACATCTCGCTTCCTGCTTTATCACACCATCATATCTGCACAATTTGAGCTTGCGAATGCATGAGGTTTTGCTTTAAATACATATCCCATTCCGAGAATATATCCCATCGCATCTTTCAAAGCAACGTTGGATTTGAAATCCGGATCGGTATTAATGTCTGCGTGTACCTCCATTTCCACTCCGTAAGCATCCAGCACTGCACAGATTGTATAAGCAATTTCTACGGATTTGTTCACCTCTTTCAGCATGCGCTCTTTGATACTGATAGTCTGTATCTCTCTTTCTTTTCTGATAAAGGTAAACGCTCCTTTTCCCTCACGAATAAAGACGACTGCCGTAGCATAATTAATAGCATCCCCGTAAACATGGGAGTCTGATCCCACACATACTTTCAGCCGGTGTCCATTTGCCTGTTCGCGGATGATGGCTTCTTCTACCAGCTCTGTGATAGATTTTTGGAAAATTTTTCCGTTCATGTTATGCCATACTTGTTGTTGCGTTTCCATTTTTTCTACATGTTTTTTGTTTTGTTTTTGTTTAAATATTTGTTTTAACGCAAAATGCGCAATTTTTTTTTCCCCTATCTGTTTTTAAGTTCACAAAATAAAGTTTCGCCGATTCTAACGATCAATTATAAATTGAGGCAAAGGCGTTTCACTCAGCTAAGAAAACAGAGTTTTTTCAATACAAATCTTCGTTGATTCATCAGGACTCGAACCTGAACAACAAGAGTCAAAGCCTTGTGTGCTGACCAATTACACCATGAATCAGTTTCATTAGTAATGAGTAATTTTTTTAAGCATAATTCATTACTTATTGAACATTACTTATTACTTATATCCTGCGGAACAGACAGGAATCGAACCTGTACCTTTAGTTTTTCAGACTAACGTGCAGACCTGCTACACCACTCTTCCAAGTTCATGATTAGTAAACATGAAATTCTTTCTTGTGAAGAAGAACAAAGCCTGTCTTAATTTTTTGTTGATAAGAACTTCTGCGCTTTGACAGACTTTATTTCTTCGGAACTCATCTCATTTTAGTTATTTGAGATGGCTATGGGGTTGTTCATAACCATTTTTATTCTTTTTTTATCTGAATTCACGAATGCTTCGCATTTCAAACCCACTCAGCTTACGCAACGGTTTTGCAGACCGCCCCGACTCTTCCACTTCGGCGAACCATCATTTTTATGAATAATCAATATTGGGTAATGAGCGCTTTTCTCCTATTGTGATTATTCTATAAATTTTCTAAAAATAAAGTCTGTCTTAATTTTTGTTTGATGTAAGAACTCCTTCGCTTTGACAAACTTTATTTGATCTAAAATTTATATCATGTTTAAAACTTTCATTATCACGCTTCAAAACGAGTTGAGAAAAAGCCTGTCTATAGGTTATGTGTTTTTTTAGCTTAAAGATCTTCTGCTCTCGACAAGCCTTTTCTTTTCTCTTTTGAAACAATTTTTAATATGAATAGGCAATTGTCAATTCGCATTGCATGTCAATTTTAAATTCAATTACAAACTAAAATTCACCATTGGCCATTCATTATTTTTTTGCGGTCTATGCGAGAATCGAACTCGCAGTACCCGAGAGACAGTCGGGAAGGTTACCATTACCTCAATAGACCTTGTAAGTAAATTAATTGTCATTTGTGTTACTATCAATTAAAACTTCACTTATCATCTTGATACTTCATTTCTGTAATCCCAGAAGGATTTGAACCTTCAACCCCCGGTTTAAAAGACCGGAGCTCTAACCAATTGAGCTATGAGATTGGTTTTAGTGTGAATGTCAGCGGTCAATTCGCTTTGCTTGTCAATCTAATTCACGTACGAAGTAAAATTCACTATTAACCATTCACATTTTTTGGGTATCTCCGGGAATCGAACCCTGTTCTCCGGTGCCACAAACCGGCGCTTTACCAATAAGCCAGAGAAACCATACATAAAAAAAGCACCTCTTTTCGGGAGGCGCTTTATATTTCAGGACGTGTCAGTATATTAGCTGACCCATTTATATAAGCACCTTTTTATTACAAATTCGTTATCAAGCAGATTCATACAAGCATATCCCTGTCCCATCGGTTTTGCCCAGTGTTGTAAACTTGATATGTTATGTAATTGTTTCATTGTATCTTGTTATTTAAATATTTTTTTGAATACTGAAAACCTGCTGCTTTCAATTTTCGGTTGCAAAGTAAATATGATTTTTTTTAACACGCAAATTTATTTTTAAATTAAATATTTGAAAATCAATAAATTACATTCAATATTTAGAATAGAAAATTTCTGTCCGCAATAGCTTGCAGATGTGTATAATACCTAAATGACTGTCTCTCACCGGTTTATTGATCACGCTTTATTTTCTTATTAATGGTTCATTGTTGATTAAAAAATTTTCACTTTTATGGTTAATTTTTTTTCATTCTAAATAATTTCTCTCCTAAAAACACAAAAAACGCCCCGAAAATCGAGGCGTTGCTATACTATTTGATAAAATTTTTACGGGTTTACAGTAAACAATTTTCAAAGAAAGCATATTTCGCCTCATTCAACATTATCCATTCATATCCAAACGATCCCTTTACCATAGGGCGATCGCATAGATTTAAACTGATATGTGCTCTTTGTATTGTCATAATTTTGTTGCAGCAAAGATAAATGTTTTTTTGAAATTTTAATTTCTAAACATTTTATTCCTCCCTGTTTTATACCTCGAAATATCTTTTAAGATCACCTCATCATCCGGATTGAAGTGCTTTAATTCATTCACGATTTCAGAATGGATAATCACTTTTTCTGCAATGATTTCATATGCAATATTTCTTATCGTCCCCTGAAGCAACGGATCTTTTTTAAATTCATATTTCATAGCTTCCAGATAAATGATTTTTTTATCCGAAGGTATTCTTTGATACAATTCCCTGATTTCTTTTTCAAGATTTTTAGCATCAAAGATGTTCGCAAAATAATTATTCAGGCAATTGAATGCATCTTTATTTTCTTCCCATCCTTTCAGCAAAATTTTCTGGGCTTCTTCGGGCAGTTCCATTTTTTTACGGTAGATCAGTGAGCCTTTTACAATCTGATTGTTATTAACATAATCATCTACCACCATTTGATAATAACTGTTTGCATTTTCAGGATCATTTATTTGCCTGTACAGATCTCCAACTTTTTCTTTGTGTTCAAGTTCTTTATAAAGCTCTATTGCTTTTCTGTATTGTTTTGCCTGTTCATAGCAATAAGCTGCCTGAGATTTGTTATTCAGTTTTTTAAGGTAAATAACTGCTGCTTCATTGTAAAGTCTACCCTCTTCCAGTATCTTTGCTCCACGGTAATGATCGCGAAGAAGGTTGATATATACTTTGGCAGCTTTCTGATAATTGTTTTCACGGATATAACTTTTAGCAAGTTCCTCGTATTTATTTCTGATCTTATCAAAAAGAGAGTTTTCTACATAAAAGTTTCCACCGCCTACATTACCTCTCCTTCCGTTTGTATTGTTTTGTTTTTCTTTATCTTCCAGTCGGGTAATAACAATAAAAATGATAAAAGCCACAATAATAAAGATCACAAGGGTTCCTACAACACTCCAGAAACTCTTATGAAAAAGCTGCGCTAATATGGCGATGATTTTAATGATCACCAGAATAAAAAACGCTGCACTGAACTTGTTGATAAATTTCTGGCTATTCATCTTTGTCTGATTTTAAAATGGTTTTATCTTCGCTGAACAAACGGTACAGCAGCACAACAACACAGATAATAACAATCCACACAAACCAGTTGTAGCCGAACATTTCAATCAGCGGATAGAAGATATAGGCTAACATGCCGACAAGTACAATGATGAGAAAGATTTTGATATCTCCCGGAACATTCTGTCCTCCCACATTTAACGATCTTTTTTTGACGATAAAATTATAAAGCCCTACAACGCCGGTCATGAAGATAATGAGCCAGATGATTTCCGAGAAAGAAATATCATTTTTCACATAAGGTTCTTTCTTTTCAGATGTTGCTCCCATTTTCCCTTCATTTTGAATTGCAGGCGGTTGAGGATATTCTTTTGTACCATAAAGCCGTCCCAATGAATCTTCAATAAGAACCTGTTTCTTTTTCCAGATGCTTTTTACAATTCCTTTGTCTGCAGGTTTTCCCGAACTTATTTTTTGTAATGAATCTGCGATTTTGTTTTTATATTTTTCTTCGTTTTGGGCTAAATATTTTACAATCTTTTTAGTATAAATTGTTTTTAATGAATCTTTGGATTTATCAATTTTGGCATTTATATTCATCAGATCATTGCTGATTTCCTTAGGATCGCGCTTTCCTTGTTTTTTATATTCTTCAATTTTATTTTTATCGCGGGAAATATAAGCACCGACTGCATTACTATATTCTTCAGCAATTTCATTTCTTTTCCTTCCATACATCGAATCAATTTTCATATCAACATCGGTAACTCCGGACTGATAGGCTACGGCAGGTTTCATCAAATCTTTATTACCCTCCGAAATTTTCCCTGATGACACCACAGATTGGTTTTCTACAGGTTTCTCTTTGTTGAGGTGTACAAATAATCTTACCAAACCCATTATAATCAGGACTACCCAAAATACCCAACGGTAATTTTGAGAATATGAAGAGTTTCCACCTCCGAATATATTGCCGCCAAACAATTTTCCAAGCCAGGAATTTCCAAACTTGAATTTCGCAAAGCCATCACCTCTGGAAGTTCCCATCACGTCCAGCGGAATACCCAGTTCAACGGCTCTGTCGGGATATTTTTCAATGTATTTTAAATATTTTTCAACTTCCTTTTTATTGCCTTTCATTACTTTCTGAAGATCGAAAGGAAGGTTTTTCATCCATTCTTCTTCGTTTTGCGGCTTTTGCAGAGCTTCGAGGATCTTTTCATCATCCATTTCTACCGTATAGCTCTCAATGTTCTTAGGAATTTTTACTCCGTTTAATGGTTTGCTGATGGTATTTCCGGATGGTTTCGGAGCCTGAATGATCGAAAGCCAATCAATCTCTTCGTTCAATTTTACCAATCCGAATTCAGGATGCATAATTAAAAACTCAGAATCAATATTTTGCCAGTCTTCCGGAGTTATTTTGGGATAAAAGTCTGTATTTTCAGGAATGAAAAGCGTATGATCAACACACTGAAAATAAGAATTTTTTCCAATTTCTCCAGGAGTCGTGTGCTGAAAAATCAAAAAACATCCGTACAGCACATTCGGTTCGGCGGAAGGAATGGGAAAAGACCGGACTTCATGTAAATCTATGGCTAATAGTTCCATTTCATACAGCCATACGAAAGGCGAAGAACCTTTAATCAAAAGTCCTTTTTTAGGATAATTATTCTTCGGAAAAGGTTTTATTTTAAGTTCCATATTCCAGAATATGTTTTATAAATGCTTCCATGTACTGCGTATACATTTCTTCCATTTCCTTTATTTTGAGTTTATTTTCCTTAGGCAGATAATATTCCGAGCCTCCGAAATCTGTTTCTGTTCCCAAAGCCAAATATCCGTATTCTGTAGAAGGCAGATAAAAAACAGGTATATTTTTGTTACTGCTTTTGAAAGTAAGCATTCCGCGGGAATCGGTGATGATTTCACTTCCGTCTTCAAAGCTGAACACATTTTTATTCTGGCTGGCCATGACTTCAATATCCGCAAAGTTTTTTGCAAAGGCATAAAGATTGTCCCCATGTGCTGTCATTGCATATTTTGAAATCACCAATTCTTCATCGCTGTTTATTCCTATTTTACTGAAATTATTAAAAATTTTAATGCCGCTGTTGTATAACTTTTTAATTTCGGATTCTACTTTTCCATGACTTTTATAAATTAACTGATCATTTACAACATATTCTAATGAAATGGCACCTTCTATATTAATGCAGGGAATCATTTTGCTTTCCTCATTAAATAAATAAAAATATTTTCCGAAATAAATAAGCCTGTGTCCGTTTGGAATATTCTTTCCTGATATATTTAATTCAGAATATTCTCTGGTAATCAGATTTAATGTGGAAATCAGTTTTTTATCGGGTTGATACTGGCATAAAATAAATTCCTGTTGCTTATTTCGTGCTAAGGCAAACTGTCCTTTCGGTTTTACAGAAATATCTTCAATGAGAACTTCACATCCATGCTGGATTTTATGATTATTGTAATGCTCCCTGTTGTAATAATTATCAGATAAATAGGTTCTTAACAATTGTTTTTTATTGCTTAAAATATAGAACTCGCCTTCATACAGAAAAGTGGCAATTTTATTGGCCGGCGTTGGAAACAGAATCGGATAATTTAAAGGAACAGCCGCTTTTTTACCGCCAGACGAAGGGTTGTTTTGTCTGCCTCTTTTTCCCTGCGGCGGATTAGCCCATACCTCCTTCAGCGGAAGCATAATTTTCTGGATATGCTTTCGTGTTCCTTTGTGATGTTTGTAAAAATTCAGTTCTCCCTCTGATGATGTGGTCACCAGAAATTTCAGCCGGTCCCTGTTGTCATGAATAACTTTCTGTAATTTCTGATGCTCTAAATTTTCATGATGGGTAATGAAAAAAACTTCAAGGTCTTTTTCTTTATGATCCTTTTCAAAAAACTTTTCCAATCCTTGGGAAACCTCCAATACCGGACTTACCAGATTGAGATTTTCAATAACATGCTCTACTTTATTCAGGGAAATTTCAAGGCCAGCCTCCCCTAATGTCATAACCTTACATTCCGAATGTGCTTTCGGGTGTTTGATAACTGCAATGGCTGATGCAAAAGCTAATACTTTCGGCGTTCCCCAGTTTTTCAGGGAAGTATCGATAAGAATGATTCTTTCAAAAACATTTTCTTCGGGTGGGATTTCACGCTGAATATACAACGCTTCATTGTTGGCAACACGGTTCATAAAAATTTCATCTTCATTGGCAAATTCAGAGAGAAGCATCCTGTTAAAATCACCTTTATTACTCATATCGGAAATCCCTCCGATGGGTTGTTCCCCGGGTGAAAGATGACGCATCGGGATCTTAAGGCCGCTCCAGATTCTTTTGATCAGGCTTCCTACCTGAAAGGTTTTGGGCTCATCAATTAATTCCTGAATGAAATCTTTTCCGGTTTCCACCGTTGTTTCTTCTTCCAATACCTCATCTTCCAGTTCCGGAACTTCCACAATTCCTTTCATTGCCTGAATGATAGACTCTGTGGTACGAAATTTTTCGCTTATATTGATTAAATTCCCAATGTCATCCACTGCAAAAAGCATTGAACGATAAGTTATTTTTTGGGCACATTCCGCAATTTTATATGGTCTTTTGGCGAATCTTTTCAGTATTAAATCTGCACTTCCCGATGAAGTCCGGTTATGAGAACTTTTAAAAAGTGTCTGAAGCAGATTGATTTTATTTTGTCCTGTTTTATAAATTCGTGGTAATCTGTTGATGTTTTCTAAAAGCGTTATAACCTGGTCTGTATTTCTTAACCTTGAGCTTTTTTCTATCTTTTTTAAATAAAATGAAATACCGTCTAAGTTCAGGTAGCCGTCCTGTGAAGCGTAAAGCACCAATAGCAGCGATCCGAAAGGCGGAAAACCGTATGGCTGCAATTCCTTCAGAACTTCAATAATATAAGGCCTGTAAGCGATTGCACCTACATTCGGGATGGTAATAAGATTGTATTCGTTGTAACCAGACGGATCCGGAACGTCTTCATCCGTCGTCCATTCCCAGAAGTAATTTTCGTAGGATTGGAAGTATTCGTTCAGTTCCATTCTTTTGCTTTTTCAGTAAGGCGAAATGAGCTTGCGGACAATTTCCGGAAATCACTCTTATTAATTACTGTAACACTTGCGTCTTCATTCCACAAAAGCCATTGGTCAAGCGCTGCATTGTATTTTCTCTGAAGTAAAGAGCTCATGTTTTTAAATTCAAAATCAAAACCGGCAGGCAGCAGATGCCCGTTGCTTTCCCAAAACGTTTTCCCGGGAAAGCTTAATAATGGGTTTCCTAAGAATAATGCCTTATCATCAATCATTATCCAGCTTATTTTTTCAAGCCTGAAGAATGGCTGGGCGATGATGAAATCTTTCATTTCTCCCACAGAGCTTAATAATGCAAATGCAGGATGTTCTTCTTCACTGGGTTTTAAAGTAACTTTAACTTTTTCATCAATTCCGAAAAAATTATTGTTTGATTGCGGAAGCGTTAATCTCAATGCTTTATCAATTGTTGTCCAAAGTAGGGCTGTTCTTACTTTTTTGCTCGGAACCAGTGCATTTTTACGGAATAATAATCCGTCCCGAAGTTCGTACAATATGAAGTTGGGCAATTGCTGGATTTCCGGTGAAGCTGCCTGTTCTCCGGTAAAGCCTTTCATCCAGATCACATCTTGTTCCGGTGCAACCTGAACATTTTGCCAGTCGCGGATGGAGCCTAAATATTCTTCATCTTTCCGTGGAATTTCCGCCCAGAATTCTTTTATATGCTCTGAAGTATCTTTTGCCATAGACTTTCGATTTCCTGTTGTACATACTGTTTCTGTTCCGGATTCCTGATCCAATCACAACGGCTCTGAAGGTATCTTAGCTTATCTTTAATTACATTCTGCTCTTCAAAGCTCAATGTTCCGCTGTTCCATTTTTCGACTAATATTTTCACATCTTTCATAACTTCTTCCGGATCCGGCGTTTTATTTTTCAGGGCCTGCGGATGAGAGTTCGGATGATCTTCTTTTTCAATAGTGCGGTTGATAATACCTTCCAGAATTTCAATCTGTTCTTCGGTATCCCAAATGTGCTTCAATACCCAAAGATCTGAAAGAATGGCTTCATTTCTTCCGCAAATAAGCGCACTTGCAGCAATAAGATTCTGCATTTTCACGGCTCTTCGGTCGGATATTGCAATTCCCGTATTTCTAAGGCTGATAATGATGTTAAGGTATACTTCGTAGATGGGTTTTAAATCAACCGTTCTGCAGAGGTTCTGCAATTCTTTTATTTCGTGGGAAAGAATTTCCGGTATTTCGGTTTCACTGTTATTTTCAAGTTTTCTTCCGGCTAAAAGCACCTGCTGAAGAAGGTCAGGATGTACATAATCTACATTAACCCTGATGAGGAACCGGTCGAATAATGCGTTCAAAGCTTCATCTTCGGGAAGCATATTGCTTGCCCCTACGAACATGAGCGCAGGAAGATGCTTTGTTTCTTTTCCTCTTTTAAAAATTTTCTCATTCAAAGCCATCAGCAGCGAGTTCAAAATGGCGGAATTGGCATTGAAGATTTCGTCCAGAAAAACCATGGAAGCTTCGGGCATCATGCCTTCGGTGTTGGTTAGTAATTCTCCTTCTTTTAATTTTCTGATATCAAAAGGGCCGAAAATTTCGTTTGGTTCGGTAAAGCGAGTGAGAAGATATTCGAAGTTTTTGCCATCTTTTACCGCCTTTGCTAATGTTCTTACAATGGCAGACTTTGCTGTTCCGGGCGGGCCGTACAAGAAGGCATTTTCTCTTGCCAGCAAACAAATTCCTAATAAATCTATAACGTCATCTTTTCCTACAAAAGTGTCTTTTACATAGCGAAGTACATGATTTAGTTTTTCTATATTTTGATTCATCTATATATTTTTTTATTCTTTAACGCAAATACACTAAGGTTTTTTATATACCGGCTGTTTTTTAAGTTCGCAGGGTTTATTTATTCGGGTATCGTTTTTAGTTCTTTCCAGAATAAATCTTTGTGCAATCCAAATTCAGCGAGCAGCAACTGATTAATGTAAGGGATTTCTGCAAGTTGGTAAGATTTATTTTCAACAACCCTTTCAAGATATAATTTCCGGTATGTTTTGTCTTGTAATTCTTCTTCCCAGTTGATATTCAGCAATTCAATATCATGACCAATTGATGAATAATGAAATTGTTGAAGGATATTTTCCAGCATTTTAATTAAGGGATCTTCCGGATCTGCGTTTTGTAATGCAGAAACAATCTGCGGTAAAAACCGTAGGGATAAATCTGCTGATAATAGGGCAGAAACATCTCTTTTACCCTTATAATCGGGTACCAGATGATGAAGATCTTTGGAAGTATCTTTCCTGACAAGATAAAGCTGCGCACTGTGATACAGCACCTGAGCCGCCCATACCGAAGCTTCTTTATCGAAGCTAATGTCCTGAGATAAAAATTCCAGCCGTTCTTTTTCAAATTCAGATTCTAAGTACTCTGCAGCATCCTGTATTTCTTTTCCGGATATCTCATGAAGATCCGTGAAAATTGTGATGCATTCTTCTTTCCGAAGAAGAAATAGAGTATCTAAAAAGGGAAATTTGGATGGCATCATATCTAATGATTTGCGAAATAAACGAAGGCAAGATTATTTTCTCCTGGAAGATTTCCTGATGTATAGCTGAGGAGCCAGTACCACTTTCTTTTCCGTGGAAATACCGGAGCCGTTTTCTTTTACGCTTTCCAGGAAAACCTGCCCGGCCATTTTCCCCATCATTACGGGAGTCTGGTCGACAGAACTTATCGGCAGCTCCATAAACTGGGTAAAAGGTTCGTTGGAAAAACCAATCACTGCAACTTCCTGTGGAATTTTTATTTTCCTCTTTTTCAGTTCCTGGCAGGCTCCCAATGCAGCAAAATCACTGGCAGAAAAGATGGCATCCGGAACAGATTTTCTGTCCCAAAGCTTTTTAATTGCTTCAATTCCTTCTTCAATGGAACTTCCGGTCATGATGATATTTTCTTCTTTTACCTGAAAATGATGATCCTTTAAAGCCTGCTTATAGCCATTTAATCGATTCTGGTAAATTTCAAGATTAAGATCTCCCGAAAAATGGCAGATATTTTTATACCCTTCTTTGATGAGGTGTTCTGTGGCCATATAGCCACCACGGTAATCATCAATAGTTACGGTACTGATCCCGGAAATATCTTTTTTACGGTCGAAAAAAATGATGGGAGTATTTGTTGTATCCAGTATATTCCTGATATGCGCTGTATCAATGGTTGTTCTTGAAACCGACATGAAGATTCCGTCAACCTGCGCATTCAGTAAGGTGTTGAGATGCCTTTTTTCAATATTGACATCCTCATGGCTCTGGCAGATGATGACGTGGTACCCGAATGGAGAAAGCTCTTCTTCAATTCCGCGGATGACAGAGGAAAAGAAATTGGTATTCACAAACGGAACGATGATGCCAACGTTTTTGGTTTCCCCGCTTTTTAAAGCTTTGGCCAGATTGTTCTGCTTATAATTCATCTCCTTCGCTGTTTTGTTCACCAGGTCTTTTGTGGCCTGGCTTATTCTGGGATGATTGTTCAGCGCTCTCGAAACAGTTGCCACACTTACGTTAAGCTTCTTCGAAATATCATAGATGGTGGCACTTTTTTTATTCATACATGTTTTTAGTTATATCTCTAAACAAATGTGCATTAGTGACGTAAATTTAATCAAATTCTGTCTACCGGAAAGGAAATGTAAGCATTTTATATTACATTTGAACATGAACAACAGAAACCGCGGTAAAAATACTTCCGACGACAGCTTATTCGGGTCAGAGAAGCAGGTTGAAATACTCAAAATGGCGGTTGAGGATATGCATTATTTACTTTCGCGAGCGTATCCCGAAAAAGCGTCTTTCGAACTGGCAGGAAATCGTTACCGACTGAAAATAAGGCAGATTCAGGCAATACGGGGAGCATCCGCATCACAGCAACAGCTGCTGAACAGAAAAGCTAAAGAAATTACCGTTGAAGAACTTCGGGGAAAAACCGCGTATATTGACGGATTTAATGTGCTTATCCTTTTGGAAAGCCTGCTGTCCGGGGCTTATATTTTTGAAGGGCTGGACGGATGCTTCCGTGATCTTTCCGGAGTTCACGGGACATATAAAAGGGTAAACCAGACATTTCCGTCTTTGGAGCTGGTGGCTGATTTCTTTCAGCAATGCAATATCGGTAAACTATGCTGGATTTTTGACAGGCCGGTTTCCAACAGCGGAAGAATCTGCCAGCTGATTTCTGAATTTGCCAACGAACGGGAGCTTGATTGGGAAACCTCACTGGAATTTAATCCCGACCAGTTTTTAGCGGAATGTGGAGAAATTATTATTTCTTCCGATGCATGGATTCTGGATCATTGCAAAAAGTGGTTCAACCTTATCCGCTACCTGATCGATAAAGAAAATCTCAATACCTATATCATTCAATTTTCTTTACCCTAAAAAATGTCATTCTGAATAAATGAAGAATCTCAACAACTTAGTTGGGAAGATTCTTCGTTACTCAGAACGACAAATTCAAATATTTTACCTTTTGAGACCGCTTTCTTGTTGCAAGCCATTGTCTCGAAATATTTCTACTGATTTGTTTTTACAGACTTTTCAATGCAGATTCCAAAGCGAGTTCCATCATCGGTTTCAGTGCTCTTTCTCTTTCGTCAGCGGAGATCTTTTCGTGGGTTGGGATGATGTCTGTCACCGTAAGGATGGTTGCTGCATTTTTTCCTAAATGTTTTGCATTGGCAAATAAACCGAACGCTTCCATTTCCACAGCCGGACAATTATATTTTGTGGCAATTGCCGGTACGGCAGGATCTTTCCTGTAAAAAATATCGCTGCTGTGCACGTTAATGGATTTTGTTTTCAGGGAAAGTTGTTCTGCTGTCTGATTAATGGTATTGTAAATAGCACCCTGATGCGGAAGGATTTCATCTTCTATTTCCCAGGCGTATTTTGCATACGTACTTTCACTGGCGGCATTATCGACATTTAAAATATCGAAAAGCTGAAGATCGGTATTGTATGCGCCACAGGTTCCGATTCGGATGATGGTATCCACTTCATACTCCGTGAATAGCTCGAAAGAATAGATCCCGATGCTCGGAAAGCCCATTCCGCTTGCTCCAACGGTGATCTCCTTTCCTTTATACAAGCCCGTATAATAAAATATGCCTCTCGTTTTGCTTACCAATTCTGCATTTTCAAGATATTTTTCGGCGATAAACTGCGCACGAAGCGGATCTCCCGGCTGCAACACGACTTTGGCTATTTGTCCTTTTTCTGCACTGATGTGAATACTCATAGTTTTATTTTCAATGGACAAAGATAATAAGAAAATATTTTGGGATGATTTATTTTAAGTGTGGCAAGAGTGATTTTGAATGATGATGACAGCGAATATAGATTTAGGCTAAAGCCAATTGTTTCCTTTACTATTAAACGGGCTAAAGCCCGTTCCTATTGATGCTAATAGGAGCCGCATTATCAAAAAACACGATGTTGCGGATTTGTAATCCTTGAATTTTATATGTTGCTTTTAGCATGGATTGCAAATCTGAATCTTTCATGATTTACTCTGTTTTAACCACCCCGTCTTAATTTTCCCTGAAAATTAATCCACCCCTCCGAGGGAGGTGAATTTAAAAACACTAACCATTTACGCATTGATTCCCCTCCTTTGGAGGGGTGGCGAAAATTCGAAGAATTTTTGACGGGATGGTTTATTTTTATAGCTTTATGAAAGTATAGCCTAACTGCTATTGGCATGATGATCATGCTAATGTCAGATACTAAAAAATATAGAAATGGATAACGATACACCAAAGACGATACCTGAACTTGAACACTGGATGAAAGAACATTGTTTTAATTTCAACAGTTATTCCATCAACGGAAATCCTATTTATGAAGGGTTGGGAATTGAACAATCCGGCCACCATTTTACCTGGTATTATATGGAGCGTGGACAAAAGAAGGTTCTGGAAACCTTCAACACAGAAGCAGAAATCGTCGAATATGCTTTTAACCAAATTAAGTCCGACAAATGGGCAAAGACGCATTGTATCGGTTTTTCTGCTGACATTGGTAAAATCACCGACCTGAAAAATACATTAGTCCAAATGAACATCGAATATTTTGAAGACAATATTCCGTATTACGGCAGTGAAAGACCAGTGTATCGGGTATTTGTTTTAGGTTGTGATATCCTGAAAACGGAACATTTAAAAAAGAAATATTGGACGGAGAAATAATGTTTCCTGCAGAGGTTTTGGCTAAAGCCGACCATAACATCTCATCATTAAACGGGCTAAAGCCCGTTCCTACCGATGCTAACTGCAAAATTTCATGATGATTTGTGAAAAAATTCATTTCGCCGATGCGAACATCTTTGACGATACAAGCGTGTGAAAAGATAGATGGCATTTGGATTTAAAACAACAAAAAGAAAATGCTCCCCGCCGAAGCAGAAAGCATTTTCAACCCTAATATCTAATATAACTAACTTATTACAAAGAGACCCCTCGTCTCCATGGAATAAAATCATTCTGATTTAATAAGCCGGCTTTGGTTTTGACTTCACCGCTTGCTACTTTGATGATATATTCCAACAGCTCGTCTGCCGCTTCGGGAATGGTTTTATCCCCACTGATCACAGTCCCTGCATTAAAATCAATGATATCCGGCATTTTCTCTGCCAATGCGGTGTTGGAAGAAATCTTTACGACCGGGGCAATGGGATTTCCCATCGGTGTTCCGAGACCTGTGGTAAAAAGAACCACTGTTGCACCGGAACCTACTAAAGCGGTGGTACATTCGGCGTCGTTTCCGGGGGTACAGAGAAGATTGAGTCCTGGTTTCGTGGCATACTCCGTGAAATCAAGCACTTCCACAATCGGTGCTGCTCCACCTTTTTTGGCTGCTCCAGCCGATTTCATAGCATCGGTAATCAGTCCGTCTTTGATATTTCCCGGCGAAGGATTCATATCAAAACCGGAACCTGCCGCAACAACAGATTGTTCAAAATCTTTCATCAGCTGAAGGAATTTCACACCGTCTTCATCGTTGATACAACGATTCACTAACTCCTGCTCTACTCCACACAGCTCAGGGAATTCGGCTAACATTGTGGTTCCGCCAACGGCTGCCATGATATCGGATACTTCTCCTAAAACAGGGTTTGCGGAAATTCCTGAAAAACCATCTGATCCGCCACATTCCAAACCGATATTCAGTTTGGTAATGGGTGCCGGTTTTCTTTCTATATTATTAGCTTGTTTAATGCCTTCGTAAGAATCTTTGATGACGCCGGTCAGCATTTCATCAATCGTTCCTGATTTTTGCTGTTCGTACACGACAATCGGTTTTTTGTTATTGGGAGCCAATGTGTGAAGGGCGTCCATAAAGATCTGCACCTGAAGATTCTGGCATCCTAAGCTGAGAACGGTAGCTCCTGCCACATTCGGGTTGTTGACATATCCTGCAAACAGTCTTCCCAAGGCTTCGGCATCCTGACGGATTCCGCCGCAGCCGCCTTGGTGCGTGATGAACCGTACATTTATATTTTTAAATATTCTTGTATCTTCTTTCTCTTCTACTGCAATATCAGAAGTTTCGCCGCCATTTAGCAAAGACCTTAATAACAGCTGATGTTTGCTTGCTTTTTCATGCAACAGTTCTTTTTCAAAAATGTCTTTCAGCGTTTCGATATTTTTGTTCTCGCAAAATACCAGAGGAAAGAAGAGCCATACGTTTTCCGTCCCCACCTGCCCGTCTTCCCGGTGATAGCCCATGAAAGTACGGTCTTTCCATTTGTCGACATTCGGTGGATTCCAGCCTAATGTTTCTGTTTTGCCTTCAACTTTGGCGCTTTGGTGCTTTACGTTTTCTGTTGTGATTACCTCGCCTTTTCTGATGAACTGATTCGCTTTTCCGACGATTACCCCGTACATGATGATATGATCGCCATCCTCAAAATCTTGCGCTGCAAATTTATGTTTGGCTTTAATATCTTTTATTACTGTATAGTCTGTTCCGTCAAGATGTACCGATTCTCCGGCAGGCAAATCCAACAGCGCTACAATAACGTTGTCTTTCGGATTTACTTTCAGTACTTTCTTTTGCATGATTTTTACGAATTAAATGCTACAAAATTGTTATATGCCGTTTCCATATCATTATGATCGATCTCGTATAATGCTTTGGCAACTGCTGTTTTCAATCCTTCAACCTGAGTAAGATCGGTGTCCCAAAATGAAGTTTCGGAAAGTGCCAGTTCAGCCACTTTTTCGTAATCTTCGTTTCTCCAGATTTCTTTAAATTTAGCAATAATTCCGGCTTCATCATTCAACGGAAGGTTTTTTTCGCCATAACTTCCCTTGTAGAATCTGATTAAAGATGCCAAAGAAAAAGTAATATTTATTGGTAATTTTCCGGTAGTTTCAACGTGCGTTAATAAGCTGGGCAATACTCTCACTTTAAATTTAGAAACGAAATACAAAGCAATGCTCGCCAGATAATGCTTGATGAATGGATTCCTGAAACGGTCAAACACTTCTTCCGCAAAATCTTTCAGTTCAGTTTCCTCTAAGCCCAATGTAGGATTAACTTCATTAAAAACGGCATCACTTAAAAACTTTCCGATAAACGGATTATCAATGGATTCTTTCACTGTTTCCTGTCCTGATAAAATTGCAGGAGCCAGCATCAGAGTATGCCCTCCATTCAAAATTCTGACTTTTCTTAAACGGTACGGCTGGATATCATTCACCACCAGAATCTGCTCGTTGATCTTGTTGAATGGGATTTTTTCATTTAAATTTCCGGCATCCTGAATAACAAAAAGCAGGAAGCATTCCGAAACCACCATCATCTGGTCTTCATAATCAAGCTGATCTTCATAGGTTTCTACGTCATCTTTAGGATAACCGGGAACGATTCTGTCTACCAATGTATTATGGAAATAATTATGTTGGTTAATCCATTGCACAAAATTATCTTCTAAATTCCAAAGCTGTGCATATTTCAGGATAATCTCTCTTAATGCAAATGCATTGTTTTCAATTAATTCGCATGGGATAATTCTCAACCCTTTATCTGCCGCCCCGTTGAAATGCTTAAATCTTTCGTGGAGTAAAACCGTAACTTTCGCAGGAAAATTCCTGTGCGGGCCTTCATAAGAGGTTTCAGTTTCGTCATAAGCAATTCCGGTTTCCGTTGTGTTTGAAAATACAAATTCCAGTTCTTCTTCTTTTGCCAGCGCTAAGAATTCATCGTAATTAGCATAAGGATTAATAGACTTCTGTATGGCAGAAATCACCTGCTTTTCATCATGAATTTCTCCTTTTTTAATTCCTCTTGTAAATAAGGTATACAAATTATCCTGCTCTTCCATTTTCTGAATGGAGCCATTGGGTGTTGCCTGTAAATTGACAATTCCACCTTTCCAGTTTGTTTCTTTATTTAATTTATCAATGATATAATCGGTGAATCCTCTCATGAAATTCCCGCCACCAAACTGTATGATTTTTATGGGAAGCTTTTCCTGAAGATTGTTTAATTCACGATTTAATTTTTGTTTTATCTGATTTTCCATTTTTTCTGATATTGTTGCGATTTTTTTAAACGCAATGAGCGCAAAGGTTTCTTTTAAAACTCAATGTATATTTTTTAAGTTCGCAAAGGCGTTTCACTTAAAATAAAATAACAGAGAGTTTATTTTTTACTTTCTATATTATTTTTAACCGTTAAGATGTATTAAGATTTATGATGAGTTAAGAGAAATAAATTTCTTAAGCATGCTCTTATATTTGCTTGCAAAGTCTTAATGATTTTAACTTCTTACATATTCTTAACGGTTTATTTTTAATCAAACCTTCAAGGTTTTTGAAACCTTGAAGGTTTAAGCTTGTTGTAAGTTTATTTTATCACTTTATATTTCGGAACTAATGTCTTCATTACTGTCCAGGCGATTAAGTAAGCAACCGCGCAGATTGAGAAAATGATCATATAGCCTTTATCAATTCCGTCTACCACTACAGCTCCTGACTTTTCCAGTTTCTCGAAGAAGCCGTCGGGTAATCTTTCATTAATATACTGCGGATATTTTTCCATTAAAGGAACACCGTCTACGGTTGACCATGCTTTATGCGCATGATCGAATAAAAGCCCGGATGATTTATTGATTAAAAAAGAACCGATTCCTCCTGCCATTCCACCAATTCCGGTGATGGTGGCGATGGCTTTTTTCGGGAACATATCGCCAACAGTTGAGAAGATATTCGCAGACCAAGCCTGATGCGCTGCGCCAGCTACGCCGATAATTAAAACCGGAATCCAATAGGTTACAGAACCTAATGGCTGAGCCAGTAAAGCCAGCAAAGGGAAAAATGCGAAGATCAGCATGGCTTTCATTCTTCCATTGTAGGCATTCATTCCTTTTTTTTCTACAAAATATTTCGGGAGCCATCCCCCGATGATGGAAAACAAAGTAATCATATATAATACAAATAACGGGAACGCGCTTTGTGTGGAATCCATTTGATATACAGAACTTAAGTAAGCCGGAGTCCAGAATAAAAAGAACCACCAAACACCGTCGGTCATGAATTTTCCAAATGCAAAAGCCCAGGTTTGCCTGTAGCTGAAGCATTCTTTGAAGGTGAATTTTCTTTCTTCAGTCTGAGGTTCAGCTTTATCAGTAACAATTTCTTCCTGATCCTGATTGATATAGGTTAGCTCATGTTCGTTTACTTTATGATGCTCGTGAGGTTTTTTATAATAAAACACCCAGAGTCCCATCCATACAAAACCTAAAGCTCCAATAATGATGAATGCCCACTCCCAGCCCATTGATTTCGCAATGAAAGGAATAGTAATGGGTGCAGCCAAAGCTCCGACTGTTGCCCCTGCATTCCAGATACTGGTGGATAAAGCTCTGTCTTTTTTGGGGAAATATTCTGCCGTGGTTTTAATAGCTGCCGGAAAATTCCCAGCTTCACCGATAGCCAGTACGAAACGGGCAAAGATGAACAGCGAAACACTGGTACTGATAATTGCGGATGTATTGGAAACCGTAGCAATCAATTCTTTTGATCCGTGGAAACCTGCCGTCCAGTTTCCGGTAAGAATTCCTGATGTGGCAATACCGCAGAATGCATGTAAGACAGCCCCTACAGACCATATTCCAATAGCCCAGAGAAATCCTTTTTTGGTATCCATCCAATCGACGAATTTACCGGCGAAAAGCATTCCAACTGCATAAAATATAGAAAATAAAGCGGTTATATTTCCATAATCGTTATTGTTCCAGTGAAATTCCGGAGCAATGAAATCTTTCCACGTTAAAGATAAAACCTGACGATCCAGATAGTTGATTGTTGTGGCAATGAACAGCAGGACACAGATAGTCCACCTGAAATTTGTAGGTTTAAGTAGTTTAACTGAACTCATATTGATGTTTGAATTAGTTTAGTTTTAATTTTTATAATGCTTTTTAATGCAAAGTCGGCAAAGCTTTTTTTAAATCTGATGCATACTTTTAATTTCTCAACGGCGTTTCACTTAGCCTAAGATCAGAAGATGTTTACTTTCGTTAGTCATTATTATTTTAAAATTCTGATAATTTCCAGAACTTTTTTTGTTTCATTTTCAATGGTTGCATAATCTTTAGCCGCCATACGTTCTTTGCTTATCAGCTTGCTTCCCATTCCCACTGCGGAAACTCCGGCTTTGAACCAGCTTTGGATGTTTTCATGCGTTGTATCTACTCCACCCGTTGGCATAAATTTCAAATTTGGGAAAACATCTTTTATGGCACTCATAAATCCTGTTCCCAACGCATTACCGGGGAATAGTTTAATGAAAGTTACCCCTGCATTCTCCGCTTCAATGATTTCCGTGGGCGTCATACAGCCCGGACTATACAAAATATCTTTCGGAATTAAAAATGCCGCAACTTCCGATACAAACCCCGGACTGATAAAGAAATCTGCTCCGATGTTATAATATTCCTCAGCCTGCTGCAGATTTTTTACCGTTCCGATTCCCAACAGCATATCCGGCATTTCCGCATCGCGGATTTCTACCATTTTCCTGAAATTATTTAATGCCGCTTCACCACGGCTTGTATATTCCACCGCACGGATTCCGGCTTTGTACAATGATCTCAGTATTTCTAAGGTTACCGTTTCATCATCATTATAATACAGCGGTAAAATCCCCTGATTGATGATGGTATTGGTAATGGTTTGAATTTTTGTCATTTTGTTTTTGTTTTTGGAGCCGTGTTAGAGCTTAAAGCTCTAACACGGCTGGCTCTTATCTTTTTATTCTTCCTCCTGAATTTCCACCCATCACTTCGAGGATATCTTCTGCACTGCTGTAGTTGATATCACCTAAAATGGTATGTTTGATCGCACATGCTGCGTTGGCAAAATTCAAGGCTTTTTCATCATCGAAATTGATTAAACCGTAGATCAAACCTGCTGCAAAAGCGTCACCTGTTCCGATTCTGTCTACTACAGGATTTACTTCAAGCAATTCTGTTTCAAAATAATTTCCATTAACCATCGCCCTTCCCTGTGTTTGCTGAGAACTTGCAGTAACACCAATTCTTATTTTATCGAAAATTTTATGGATGGAGGGGCACTGTTTTTTTAATTCTTCACAAGCTTGGATAAAGCCATTTTTGTCTGGTAAAAACTGAGTCTCTAAAATTTCGTTGATTTCGTTAGTTCCTCCGATGAAAATTGTTGACAGGGAAACGAGTTCTTTCAACACTGCATTGCCTTTTTTGCCATATTTCCAAAGGTTAGAGCGGTAAGCCGGATCCGTTGTAATCTCAACACCCATTTCACGGGCAGTCTGCAGACCTTTCTTCAGTGCTTCATAGGCTGCTTCTGAAATTCCCGGGCTGATGCCTGTCCAGTGAAAATAATCACAACCCTCCAAAGCTTTTTTCCAGTTTATCTCTTCAGGTTGAATATTGGCAAAAGAACCGTTTAACCTGTTGTATGCAATCCTGCTTGCCCGAACTGCTGAACCTGTTTCTAAAAAGTACAACCCTAAAGGATGTTCGTTTTTAGAAATAAAACGCGTATCAATTCCAAAGCTTTTCACAAAAGAAAGCGCTGATTCCCCGACAAAATCATCGGAAATGCTGCTGACGTGTCTTACCTCGCATCCCATCGTCGCCAATGATGAAGCGACATTAAGTTCCGTTCCGCCGAAAAAAAATTCCATCTCGTGGCTTTGCTTCATGGTTCTGTTTCCGGGTGGCGAAAGCCGCATGATGATTTCACCGAAAGTAAGTATTTTACCCATAACTTTTACAAACGTTAATTTTTTTGAATATCTGCTGCTGTTTTAAACGCAAAGTCTGCAAAGATTTTCTCTTAAAACTCGATTATATTTTTAAGTTCACAATGGCGTTCTACTTAAATAAGACCACAAAAAGTTATAGATATTCAAATTGTTTTTTATTTAACCATTAAGATTTTATTAAGGAGTTTAGAATCATTAAGTTGAACCTTGCTTTAAGTGTTTTTGCTGAATTAAAATGTTTGATTTTGCCTTAATCAAAACTTAGCTTCTTAATTCTTCTTAATGGTTTAAAATGTATTTGAGTCTCTCGCAGATTAAGCAGATTTGAAATAATCTGTTAATCCGCCAATTCTACGATAGACATTATTAAATTTAAAAATCAAAATAATTTTTAGCGTTATAATAACAAATATCAGAAATTATTTTTCCGACATGCTCTATATCGTCTGGTAATTCTCCGTTTTTCATTTCTTCTCCGAAAAGGTTACACAATACTCTTCTGAAATATTCATGTCTCGGATAGGAAAGGAAGCTTCTGGAATCCGTAAGCATTCCTACGAAGCAGCTGATCAGTCCCATATTGGAAAGCGCATTCATCTGTTTAATCATGCCGTCTTTCTGATCGAGAAACCACCATCCTGAGCCGAACTGCACTTTTCCTTTGATACTTCCATCATTGAAATTTCCGATCATGGTTGCAAAAATTTCGTTATCGGAAGGGTTTAAATTATATAAGATGGTTTTCGTTAATTTATCTTTCCCGTCCAGCGCATTTAAAAATTTAGATAAATTTTCTGCCTGAACAAAGTCTCCGATAGAATCCCAACCCGTATCCGGTCCTAAAATTCTATGCATTCTTTCGTTATTGTTTCTGAGTGCTCCTAAGTGGAACTGCTGAACCCAACCGTATGTATGGTAAGCTTCACCTAAGAATAGTAAAATGGCTGTCTTGAATTGGTTGACCTGCTTTTCAGCGATAACTTTTCCATTCAGTTTATCATTGAAGATTGCGCATACTTCAGCTTCTGTAACCATTTCAAAAGAAATATTGTTCAATCCGTGATCGCAGAGCCTGCATCCGTTTTCATGGAAATATTCAATTCTTTTTAATAAAGCGTCGCACAATGTCTGGTATGAATTGATTTCAATACCGGCAGCTTCGCCTAATTTTGAAAGGTAATCTGCAAAGTTGTGGTTTTCAATTAAAATCGCTTTATCCGGGCGGAAGGCAGTACTTACTTTGATAGAGAAGTCACTTTTTGCCAGATCCTGATGGTAATTGAGCGTATCTGTAGGATCTTCTGTAGTACATAGAGATTCTACATTCATCATTTTCAATAATCCTCTGGTGGATTTTTCAGGAGTCTGAAGCTGTGCGGTGATGTTATCGTAAATTTCCGAGGCATTGTGTTCATTCAGCAATTCATCAATTCCGAAATATCTTTTTAATTCCAGATGTGTCCAGTGGTATAAGGGATTTCTCAACGTGTAAGGAACCGTTTTTCCCCATGCCTGAAATTTTTCTTTGTCTGAAGAATCTCCGGTAATGAATTTTTCGTTTACGCCTAAGGTACGCATGGCTCTCCACTTATAATGGTCGCCGGCAATCCAGACTTTGGAAATATTTTCGAAAACAGTATCTTCGGCAATATCTTTAGGAATCAGGTGATTATGATAATCAATGATCGGTTGTTTTTCTGCAAATCTGAAATATAGTTCTTCCGCGTATTTACTTTGTAATAAAAATTGATCTGTTATAAAAGGTTTCATTCTTTGTAATTCTGTTGTTATTCATTAGCAGGCTTCCCGATGGTTGCGAGAATTCCTCCATCAACGTAAATGATCTGTCCGTTAATGAACTTACTTGCGTCAGAAGCCAGAAAAATAGCTGTTCCTGCAAGATCTTCAGGATTTCCCCATCTTCCTTCCGGAGTTCTGCTGATGATAAAATCGTTGAACGGATTTCCATCTACTCTGATGGGTTCTGTTTGTGATGTTGCAAAATATCCGGGACCGATACCATTCACCTGAATATTATGTTTTGCCCATTCTGTTGCTAAATTTTTGGTAAGCATTTTCAGGCCTCCTTTTGCCGAAGCATACGCTACCACATTATCGCGGCCAAGCTCGCTCATCATTGAACAGATATTGATGATTTTTCCGGATTTTCTTTTGATCATGTATTTTCCAATTAATTTGGACATGATAAAAGGTCCCGTAAGATCTACATCGATTACTTTTCTAAAGTCTTCTACTTCCATATCCACAGCCGGAATACGTTTGATAATTCCTGCGTTGTTGACAAGGATGTCGATTTTTCCGTGGGTAGCTTCCATCAGGGCTACTTTCTGGGCGGCTTCCAATTCGTCCGTTACATCGAAGATATAACCGGTTGCTTGGTATCCTTTTGAATGATAATAGTCTAATGCGTCTTCCAATTTTGACGGCGTTGTGCTTGTGATGGCCAGTTCTGCTCCAGCCGCCGCCAATCCTTCAGCCATTGCCATTCCCAATCCGTGGGTTCCGCCGGTAACGACTGCAACTTTACCGGATAAATCAAATAAATTCATTAGAAAATTACTTTAGTTCGTTAGTTTTAATGCCATCCATATCTCCATAATCCATGTTTTCACCGGCCATTCCCCAGATAAACGTATAATGGGAAGTTCCCACTCCTGAATGGATTGACCATTCCGGTGACAATACCGCCTGTCTGTTGGTCATAAAAATGTGACGGGTTTCATGAGGCTGTCCCATAAAGTGGCTTACGGTTTGCCCTTCTTCAAGATCAAAATAAAAGTACGCTTCCATTCTTCTGGTATGAGTATGTGCAGGCATTGTATTCCACACGCTACCAGAATGAAGTTCCGTCATTCCCATCTGAAGCTGGCAGGTTTCCAAAACAGAATTTACAATAAGTTTGTTAATGGTACGTTTGTTGGCATATTTTTCTTCGCCTAATTCTACGATTTCGGCTTCATTTTTTGTAATCTTTTTATTCGGATAACTGTAATGCGCCGGCGCAGAATTGATGTAAAAGTATGGCTGTTCATCACCTGCTTTTTCAAAAATCACATCTTTAGCACCTTTTCCGATGTATAAAGCTTCCTTGTTGTTCAGCTCGTACACTTCACCGTCTACCGTTACTGTTCCTGCTCCGCCAACATTGATGATTCCCAATTCTCTCCTGTCAAGAAAATTTTGGGCTTTCAGATTATCGGTTGGCTCCAGTTTTAAAGGTTTTGTTGAAGGCATAACACCTCCGACAATCAGTCTGTCATACATCGAATAGACTAATTTTATCTGGTCTTCATTAAACAAATCATTGATTAGAAACTCCCTCCTGAGCTCTTCTGTAGTATATTTTTTTACATCTTCAGGGTGATGGGCGTAACGAAATTCTGATTTTTCCATACTTCTTACTTTTCTTTTTTTGCGGTTCTGTCAAAACCTGTTAAACATTGCGTAATCGATTGCATAAATTACACTAAAATTACTAGAAATACTTACGGCATAAATATATAACTATTCTTCAAAATCTTAACAAAAATTTAATTTAATTTCATAATATATTGATTTTCAATTTAATAAAAGATTATTATTTTATTAAATTTTTAGTATTAAAACGATTTTAAAAATAAAATATCACCGAAATAAATAACAGAATTGAACTATAATTTAAAAATACTTCTGAAAAATTAGTTAAAAATGACTTTAATAATCTTAATAAAAAAATTGAAATCGATATCATATCTATACCGATAATAATTTTAAGTTAAAACATAAATAATTTTGCTAATGAAGAAATGTGAAAAGATGATAAAAATCAGTAAAGCGCAATAAATTTTAATTCTTACTATCAATTTTGGTAAATATTTTACTGTTTAAAAGCTGCAATTTTAATTAAATTTTAAGCTAAAAATTATTCATCAATAATCTTTTTCACCATTTTTTTTATTGCTTAAATGTTTAAAACAAAAACTATCAATATACTGATTTACAATATTATATTTAAATAATTTCTTTTAACATTTCTTTAAGATGAATAACTTTTGAACCTTAATTAATAAAAAAATAATATTTTTTTCTTTGCATATTGGAAAATAATATTAGTTTAGAAGCCAAGATATTTATCACGAAAAATTACGCAATCGATTGCACAATGATAAGCGTTAATTTTTTGAAAATATTTTCCACTAAAAATAGAATACTTAAAAATCCACCATAAGAACAAAAATTGAAAAAAACTTTCAACCAAAATTAAAACTATAAGGATACAAAATGGATAAAAAAGTACAATCAGTAAAGTGGTTATACCTAACTGCCTTTCTACTTCCTGTCCTTGCTATGGCTCAAGAGAGAGAAACCAACAAGGATAAAGAAACAAAGATTGATGAAGTAGTTCTGGTAGGATATACCAAGGTTTCTAAAAAAGATGTCACTAATGCCGTTTCTTCAGTAAAGGCAGAAGCCATAAAGGATATGCCTTCCACCAATGCTGCGGAAGCCATTCAGGGAAGACTTGCCGGTGTACAGGTTTCCCTGAGTGAGGGATCTCCGGGAGCGGACGTAGATATCGTGATCAGAGGGGGAAACTCCATTACCGGAAGTAATGCGCCTTTATACATTGTAGACGGCGTTCAGATGGATAATGCGCTTACCATATTATCTCCGAAAGAAATTGAATCTATCGAAGTTCTGAAAGACGCATCTTCTACCAGTATTTATGGGGCGAGAGGAGCCAACGGGGTCGTAATGATCACAACGAAAGGCGGCCGAAAAAGAGCAAAAACTTCTATCAATTATAATGGATTTTTAGGCGTAAGAAAAATTCAGAATACAATTGATGTGCTGGATCCGTATCAGTATGTTCTTTATCAATATGAAATCTATAACAAGGGCGGTGTACAGACGGACATCGATGCTTTTAATACGAGATACGGAAGTTTCCAGGACATCGGAAAAAACTATGGCAATATTAAAAAAATTGACTGGCAGGACGAAGTTTTCGGAAGAGAAGCTTTCAATTTCACCCATAACATTGCCGTTTCAGGCGGATCAGAAAATTCTTCTTTCTCATTAACTTTAAATAATGTTCAGGAAGACGGAATCATGATTGGTTCAGGGTTTAAGAGAAATATGGCCAATTTTAAGTATGATTATGATCTTACGAAAAAGCTGAGCATGACCCTCAATGCAAGGTACAGCAGACAGACCATCTTCGGTGCAGGGACTTCCGCAACAGGTTCACAAAGTACCAACCGATTGAGAAATGCTGTGCGATACCAGCCTTTTGAAGGAGGGCCAGCCGAGAACATTGATGAGTTCGACCCTTTATTTGCGAATGAAACCAACCTTGTAAATCCTCTTATCCTTGCTGATAATGAGGTGAAAGAAAGCGGCAGAAATGACCTCTTGCTGAATGGCGTTATTGAATACAAAATCAATAAAGATTTTACCTTCCGAAGTGTTATAGGATACGTTCAGCGAGACGAATCCGTCAATCAGTTTTCGGGCGTGGTTACCAGTCTTGCAAGACAGAACAATGACCAGCCTGTTGTTTTTTTAAGCAAAGCCCAATCAAGAAGGATTACCAATACCAATACTTTAAATTTCAGGAAAACATACGGCAGTCATAAAGTAGATTTCCTATTAGGTCAGGAAACGGTAAAAACCGATGCCGAATCATTAACCATGAATATTAAATGGCTTCCGAAATCAATCAGTCCTCAGGAAGCATTTGCGAATATTCAGTCGGCCACCCCGCCTTCAGGATTGGTTCAGGACAATCCCAGAACAGAAGTGCTGCCGGATAGAATTGTATCGTTTTTCGGAAGAGCAAATTATATTTTTAAAAATAAATATATTGTAACAGCCTCCATGAGAGCAGACGGATCCAGTGTATTCGGTCCCGGAAACAGATGGGGCTATTTCCCGGCAGCTTCCGTTGCATGGAAGATTAATGAAGAGAATTTCCTGAAAGAAAGCAGCGTTGTAAGCGAACTGAAGCTGAGAGCAGGATATGGGCTTTCCGGAAACAACAGAATTAAAGCTTTTCTGTATGATACCTTCTTTACCACTTCATCAGATTACGGGTATGCTTTCGGGTCTAATGTAACACCGGGCGCAACCACCGGTAATATCATGGCTAATAAAAATGTTAAATGGGAATCGGCCACTTCAAAAAATGCAGGATTGGATTTTGGTTTGTTTAAAGGCAGAGTGTACGGTTCCGTTGATGTGTACCAGACCGATACAAAAGACCTTCTTTTGCTGGCGAAAATCCCACAGACAACAGGTTACGAATACCAATACCAGAATTCCGGGAGCACAACCAATAAGGGAATTGAGGTTTCAGTAGGAAGCACAATCATCAGCAATGACAACTTCACCTGGAAAATTGATGCTAATATTTCATCCAACAGAAACACCATTAAAAGTTTAGGAAGTAGTGCTTCTGCAAGTTCCAACTTTTACCTGTTTCCTTCCGGATGGCAGAATAACCTGAATGATTTCTTAGTGCAGGTAGGCAAACCTGTTGGTACTTATTGGGGATATGTAACCGCCGGAAGATATGAAATCAATGATTTTGATTATAACCCGACAACACAGGTTTACACTCTGAAAGCAGGCATCGCAAGCTCTGCCGCAGCCGCCAATGGCGCAAGACCGGTACAGCCGGGAGACCTGAAACTTGAAGACAGAAACGGAGACGGCGTTATCGACAATAATGATATGACGGACCTGGGAAATGCCCAGCCAAAATTCTATGGCGGATTTAACCAGACTTTCCGTTATAAAAACTGGGACTTGAGCGTGATGTTCAATTTCTCGGTGGGAAATAAAGTCTATAATGCTAATAAAATCGAATATTCTACACAATATCTTTACAGAGACAACAATATGCTGGCGGAAGTCGCAGACCGTTGGAGATGGTTTGATGATAATGGCGTAAAAGTAAATGATCCTGCCGCTTTGGCAGCACTGAATGCCAATACCACGCTGTGGACTCCGCCGGCAGGTGCTTATTTCCTTCATTCGTATGCTATCGAAGACGGGTCTTTCCTTCGTCTGAATAACCTTACCATCGGCTATTCTCTTGGAAAAGACTTTACCAAACAACTCGGACTTTCCAATTTCAGATTATATTTCACAATGAATAATGTATTTACTATTACAGGATATTCGGGATATGATCCGGAGGCAAATACAAGAAGAAATCCTTTAACACCTGGTGTAGATTATGCCGCTTATCCGAGAAGCAGATTCATTTTATCAGGAGTTGATATCACTTTTTAATCTTACTATCATGAAAAAAAATACATTTTTAGTAATCGTTTTTTCCATTGCAGGGCTTTTATCTTTTAATTCCTGCGAAGAATATCTGGATGTAGAAAGCTTATCCAATACCGCTGAAGAACAACAGTTTGATTCCGTTTCTGATACATTTTCCGCATTAGTGGGAGTGTACAACAGCACAATGGGTGACAATACTTACGGACAGAGAATGAACCTTATCCTCTCACAATCGGGAGACGACCTGAGAACTTCGGGAGATTATAATGCCAACGACAGAAGAGGTGTCAGCTGCTTCGGGGCCATTCCTACCAATACTGAACTTCTTAGACCTTTCCTTGATACCTATGCCGGTATTGAAAGAGCGAATCTTGTAATTAAAAACATTCCGCTTTCCCCGGTTTTCCAAAACGGTTCTGAAGAAGACAAAAAAATGATGAACAGGTATCTGGGTGAAGCCCTGACCCTAAGAGCTCACTTTTATCACGATCTTATCAAAAACTGGGGCGACGTTCCTTTCCAGGATGTTCCTTCTGCAGATCTTCCGGATCTTTATCTGGCTAAAACAGACAGAGACATTATTTATGATAAAATTCTGGACGATTTATTAAAAGCTGAAAGCCTGGTTCCGTGGAGATCAGAAGGCGGTACTACTGCTCAAAGAATTTCTAAGGCAGCCGTAAAGGGATTGAGAGCAAGAATCGCTTTGGCAAGAGGAGGATATTCGCTAAGAAGAAATCCTCAGATGATGATGCAGGGATCCAATCCTCAAAAATATTATCAGATTGCTTACGATGAATGTAAAGACATCATCAATTCCGGCCAGCATCAGCTTAACCCGAGCTATGAAGGATTATTCAGATCACTGCATACCAATACTCCGGATGCGACCAATGAAATTATTTACGCGATCGGGGCATTTGGAGGAAACTCAAGAACAGACAGTAAAATAGGATATTATAATGGGTTGAGACATGATGACACAGACTGGAAATCTTCAGGTGGTATTAATGCGATTCCGGTTTACTTTTATGAATTTACAAAGTATGACCTGAGAAGAGATGTAAATATTGCCATTTTCAGGGTAAGTACCTCAAAACAGGAAGAACTTCAGACGTCAATCAACTGGAACGACGGTAAATTCAGAAAATCGTGGACTTCCATTACAGGAACTTCTCAAAATCTTGGGATTGACTGGCCGCTGTTGAGATATTCCGATATCCTCCTCATGTTTGCCGAAGCTGATAATGAGCTGCACAACGGTCCGTCTCAGGAAGCAATCAATGCCGTGATGGCCGTAAGACAGAGAGCTTATGCGGGGAATTTAGGTCAGGTTGGAACTATTCCTACTGATAAACCCGGATTTTTTAATTATATCGTAAAAGAAAGAATGCTGGAATTCGGTGGTGAAGGATTGAGAAAATACGACCTCATCCGTTGGAATCTTCTGGAAACAAAGATCAATGAGACCAGACAGAAACTTACCCAGTTTATGAACGGAACAGGATCTTACGCCAGTGTACCGGAATATATTTTCTATAAAAAACCAGCTTCCGGTGTTGCCAATTATGCCCCTGCAAAAACAGCACAGCAAAATGTTCTGGATATTGATTTCTATCTCAACGGAATTACAAAAGCAGATATATTCTACAGTCCAAACCAAAGTATTGCAACCCCTTCGGGATATACCAAGGTAAACTGGAGACTGGCCATGACACAGGCCTACATCAGCGGAGATCCCGTGAAAAGCTATGCCTATTATTTCCAGCCCAACAGGAAAGAACTTCTGCCTATTGCAGCAGATGTAATTAATTCCAATTATAATCTTACACAGGATTACGGATACTAGAAAAAGTTTCACATTCATATCAGAAATACAGGCTTCTGCCAAATGGGGAAGTCTGTATTTTAACTCAAAAATGATGTAATGAAAAGCCTCATATTTTTAAAAAATTTAAAAGCATTTTTAATTATTATCACAGCAGCGTTCAATTTTCTTTCTTTTAAAACCGGCGACACCTTAATCGTGGTTTCAAAAGATGGGAAAGGTAATTTCAATACCATTCAGCAAGCTGTGGACATCGTTGAAAATGGTTCTTCCCAAAGAACGAAAATTTTCATTAAAGCTGGAACATACAAAGAAAAAATCATTATTCCCGAGACAAAAGGCCCTATTATTTTTGAAGGTGAAGATCCTGAAAAAACAATAATTACCTTTGATGATTTTGCTTCTAAAAAAAATCAGGAAGGAAAAGATATCGGAACTACAGGATCTGCAACCGTATTTATTTATGCTAATGATTTCACAGCTAAAAATATCTCCTTTGAAAACAGTGCCGGAAGAGTCGGCCAGGCTGTAGCAGTTTTAACGGCAGGCGACAGAATTGCTTTTGAAAACTGCAGGTTTCTGGGAAATCAGGACACTTTATATTTAAAAGGAACCCAGGATCTTGAAGATAAAACAAAACCTTCCAGAAATTATTTTAAAAATTGCTACATCGAAGGCACAACCGACTATATTTTCGGAGCCGGAACCGCTGTTTTTGAAAACTGTACGCTCTACTCCAAAGAAACGGCAAGCTACATAACGGCAGCGTCTACTCCAAAGGAAAACAATTTCGGGTTTGTTTTCATTAACTGTAATATTGCAGGCAATGCAAAAGAACATTCCGTATACTTGGGAAGACCCTGGAGGTCTTTCGCCAAAACGGTTTATATCAATTGTATGCTTAATTCAACGATAAAACCTGAAGGATGGCACAACTGGAATAAACCGGATGCCGAAAAGACGACTTTTTACGCAGAATATCATTCAAAAGGTTCAGGAGCGAATGATGCCTCAAGAGTCAGCTGGTCACATCAGCTGAGCAAGGCCGAAGCAAAAGAATATATCCCAGGTAATATCCTAAAAGGAAAAGATAACTGGAATTTTAAAAAAAATGTAAAATAATTCAGCCGCTCATCAGCAAATATGCTCAGTTATGAAAAAAAACTTCCGCATACTTTTACTAACAGCTATTTTTTTTAGCATTTCAAATGTTGCAGAAGCCCAGAATGCCATTAGCTTTCCGGGTGCTGAAGGGTTCGGAAGATACACCACCGGAGGACGCAGCGGTAAAGTGTATTTCGTAAGAAAATTGACGGACGACGGCTCGGAAGGAACTTTAAGATATGCTCTGGATCAAAAAGGACCGAGATATATCATTTTCAAAACAGGAGGAACCATTTATCTGGAATCTCCGTTAAAAATACGTGAAGGAAACGTAACCATTTCAGGGCAAACCGCTCCTGGAGACGGCATTACAGTGGCCAACTACGAAACTTTTGTAGCAGCAGACAACGTCATTATCCGGTATATGCGTTTCAGAATGGGTGATCTGAAAAATTATGAAGGTGACGCTTTAGGAGCAAGATTTATTAAAAACTTAATCGTTGACCACTGTTCCATGAGCTGGTCTACCGACGAAACAGTTTCCATATATGCCAATGAAAATACAACGCTTCAGTGGTGCATTATTTCAGAAAGCCTTAGAAATTCGGTTCATCAGAAAGGTGCTCACGGATATGGTGGTATTGCAGGCGGGAAATTCGCGTCTTTTCATCATAATGTTTATGCCCATCACGACAGCAGAAATCCCAGATTGGGAGAATATGCAGGAAGCAAATTTGCTTTAACAGACCTTATTGATTTCAGAAATAACGTCATTTACAACTGGGGACACAACAGCATATACGGCGGTGAAGCGATGAATGTAAATATCGTCAATAACTATTATAAGCCAGGCCCGGCCACGATAACGAGAAAAAGAATTGCCGCTATCGATAAAAATGAAAAGCCGGAAGTCGAAGTATATAATATCTGGGGAAAATTCTATATAAATGGAAATGTGATGGAAGGCAGCCCGGAAGTTACCAAAAACAACTGGACAGAAGGTGTTTTTAGCCAGATGAAACGTTACAGCTTAACAGATGAAGAAAAAAACAGGATCAGAATAAACACTCCGCATCATATCTACAACAATATAAAAACCCATTCTGCTGAAGAAGCCTATAAGTTAGTTCTGAATACTGCCGGAGCAAGTTTTAGAAGGGATATCGTCGATCAGCAAATTTTAAAAGATCTCAAAAACGGAAGCTTTACCCATAATGGATCCAAAGGAAGCAAAAACGGAATTATTGATTCCCAGAAAGATGCAGGCGGATTTCCGGATCTGAAAAACGGACAGCCTCTCCCCGATTCAGATATGGACGGAATGCCTGACGAATGGGAAATCAAAAACAATTTAGATCCAAAAAAATACAATGCCAACGGAAAAGATTTAGATAAAAGCTACGATAATATTGAAATGTATTTTAATGATATTGTACAAAGCATAACCGAAGCTCAAAATTAATATCTATGACACTTACGGTTTATCAAATTAAAAGTATGATGAAATTGAATTTGTTTAAAATGATAATGAAAAATGCCAAAAAAAACGATCAACTTTAAAGTTTAAAAATGAATAAAATTCAAAACCATATTAAGATTTTCACCATCACGGCTTTATGTTCAGGAACCTTTTTCTCCTGCGCTCAAAAGCCCTTACACCATTCCGGTGAAGCGAAAACAGTAACCACAACAGAAAAAATCCCGGTTAATCTTCCATGGTCGCAGCGAATGCTTCTTTCCGAAATGAAAAGATTTCCCGAAGCCTGGATGCTGGATTATAACAAAACTCCGAAATGGAGCTATCCTACCGCCATTGTTCTGGAAGGTGCCGAAAGACTATTTGAACAGACTGGCAATCAAGAATATTACCAATACATCTCTACATTTGGAGAAACCATGGTAAAAGAAGACGGAACTATTCTTTCCTACGATCTCTCAAAATACAATATCGACATGCTGAACTGCGGCAACGTTCTTTTGTATTTATTCCAGAAAGAAAAAAAAGAAAAATACCTGAAAGCATTGCAGACGCTCCGCTCACAGATTGATGGACAGCCGAGAACTTCAGAAGGAGGCTTCTGGCACAAGCAAATTTACCCTAATCAGATGTGGCTGGATGGATTATACATGGGAGAGCCTTTTTATGCTCATTATACCAGTATATTCAGCAAAGGTGCAGATGCAGAAAAAGCGTATAATGACATCGTGAATCAGTTTGATCTTATCCAGAAGCATCTGCTCGACAAAAAAACAGGACTACTCTATCATGCATGGGATGAAAGCAGAGAACAGCAGTGGGCCGATAAGAAAACCGGACTATCCCCGAACTTTTGGTCAAGAGCTATGGGTTGGTACGGAATGGCGATGGTAGACGTACTGGATTATCTTCCGCAGAATCATCCCGGGAGAACAAGAATCCTTGCTTACCTCAAATCATATTGTGACGCAGTGATCAAAGTTCAGGATCAGGAAACCGGACTTTGGTATCAGGTTTTGGATAAAGGCGGCGAAAAAGGAAATTATCTGGAAGCTACCGGCTCATCCATGTTCGTTTACACGATGAAAAAAGCTGTCAATAAAAAATATCTCCCGAAATCTTATGACGCTTATGCTAAAAAAGGGTACAACGGAATTATTAAGCACTTAATCACCGTTGATGAAAACGGAATGGTCAATCTAAACAGATGCTGCGCCGTGGCCGGTCTCGGAGGAAATCCGTATCGAAGCGGAACTTATGAATACTACATCAACGAAGAAATCCGTTCCAACGATCCGAAAGGAACAGGACCATTTATTCTGGCAAGTCTGGAATTTGAAAAATAATTTATTGCCGTTTGCGAATATCTTGTTAAAAATTGAATACAGATTAAAGATCTGATTATGAGAACAAAAAAAATTTTAAATATACTTTCAGTCACCGTTTTTTCAATAGCATCAAATTATCTGAATGCACAGGAAAAAAACTATGTTTCAGAAGTATGGGCGGCTGATCTGGGAAAAAATTATAAAAACCCGATTCTTTACGCAGACTATTCAGATCCGGATGTGATCCGTGTCGGTAATGATTATTACATGACCGCTTCAAGTTTCAACGAAGCTCCGGGATTACCCATTCTTCATTCCAAGGATATGGTCAACTGGAATCTGGTCAATTATGCCGTTGAAGATGTTCTTCCCGCCGAATATTTTTCCGTTCCGAGAAGAGGTGATGGAATCTGGGCGCCGAGTATGCGCTATCATAAAGGTGAATACTATATTTACTGGGGCGATCCGGATTTCGGAATCTATATGGTGAAAACCAAAGATCCTCTGATGAAATGGGAAAAACCTGTTTTGGTGATGGAAGGAAAAGGGCTGATTGATGCCTGTCCGTTCTGGGATGAAGACGGCAACGCCTACTTGGTTCACGGCTGGGCGGGAAGCCGCGCCGGAGTAAAAAGCATATTAACTCTCAACAAAATGAATCCGGAGGGAACAAAAATATTGGATAAAGGCATTCATATCTTCGACGGCCACGACAATCACCCAACCGTAGAAGGCCCGAAAATGTATAAAAGAAATGGTTATTATTACGTTTTTGCCCCGGCAGGCGGAGTTGCTACCGGATGGCAATTGGTATTACGTTCCAAAAATATTTACGGCCCTTACGAAGAAAAAATTGTTCTTGAACAGGGTTCCACAAAAATCAACGGGCCTCATCAGGGCGCGTGGGTAGATACGCCTTCCGGAGAAGACTGGTTTTATCATTTTCAGGATGTTGACACGTATGGAAGAATTGTTCATCTTCAACCGATGAGATGGGAAAAAGACTGGCCTGAAATAGGAATCGACACCAATAGAAACGGAATCGGGGAACCGGTTCTAACCTATAAAAAACCAAACATAGGACAATCCTACCCTGCTGTTGCCCCACCGGAAACCGATGAGTTTGATGGTGAAAAATTAGGCTTGCAATGGCAGTGGAGCGCCAATGAAAACATTGTGTGGTCATCCAAACTTCCGGGACAGAAATTTTTAAGATTATTCTCTATAAAAGTTCCCGAAGGCGAAAAAAACCTTTGGAAAATGCCTAATTTATTAACTCAGAAATTCCCGGCTCCAAATTTTACAGCATCAACGAAAGTGAAATTGATTCCCGAAGATGCTAAAGAAGGGAAAACCGCAGGCTTATTGGTAATGGGTGCAGATCATGCCTCTCTTGCTATCACCAACAAACCGGACGGATTTTACATCCAGCTGAGAAAAGCTGAAAAAGCAGAGAAAGGCGGTGAGGAAAAGATTGTAGCGGAAACAAAATTAAAAGGGAACGAAGTGTATTTAAAGGTAAATGTGAGCAAACCGAACGGTTTATGCCAGTTCAGCTATAGTGAAAACGGAAAAAGCTTTATGAAAATAGGAGAAGCTTTTCAGGCAAAACCCGGAAAATGGATCGGGGCTAAAGTAGGTCTGTACAGTGTAAGCACAACCAAAGCACCTCGTGGCGGATATGCCGATTTCGACTGGTTCAGAATAACTAAAAATTAACACCGGCCGATCGCAAAATAAATATTTTTAAAATATCAATGAGCAACAATTTTTTTTATATAGTTTCATTTTTATTGGCCGTTTTGCTGTTGTCAGGATGCGGTTCACAGAGCAACGTTCAGAAAACAACGGCAAAACGCGATAAAAAAGTTACGCATATTTACCTCATCGGAGATTCTACTATGGCAGATTATACGGGAGACTATGAACCCGGAAAAGACTATATGAAAGTACGCTATCCCATTACCGGTTGGGGACAGGCTTTTCAGCCGTTTTTTGCAAAAGACAGCCTAGCATCTTTAAAGCCTGCCATTAGAACAGATTCTGTAACAGTAATCGACAGAGCGCATGGCGGAAGAAGCACAAGAACTTTTTTCCAGGAAGGAAGATGGAGGTACGTTTATGAGCATTTGAAGCCCGGAGATTATGTCCTAATGCAGTTTGGCCACAATGACGGCTCAGAAAAGCATCCTGAACGATATGTTGATATTCAGGGATATAAAGAATTTTTAAGATTATTTGTTGACCAGACAAAACAAAAAGGGGCCAATCCCATTATTTTGACACCGGTCGCCCGAAATTATCCGTGGAAAGACGGAAAGCTGCAGAATGTTCACGGTGAATATGCAAAAGCTCCGATTGATGTAGCACTGGAAATGAACGTTCCGTACATTGATTTAAATAAATTGTCCATGGAATACTTTACAAGCAAAGGACAAGATTTCACCACGAATCATTACTTTATGAATTTACCTGAAAACACCTATGAAGCCTACCCTAAAGGACAGAAAGACAATACCCATTTTCAGCCGGAAGGTGCAAAAGCGGTTGCTTCAATGGTTTACCAGGAATTTAAAAAAATAATTACAACTCAAAAAAAATAAAATGAAGAAGTCTCTAAAAATGATCGGTTTGGCGGCAGCCTTACTATTTTCAGGCCAGATATATGCCCAAAACCAGGATATTTATAAAAACATTGAGTTTAAAATGCCTCAGGTAACGGAAACCTCATTTCCTGCCAATACGGTTTCTATTACGCAGTTCGGAGGAATTTCCGGAGGCACTGTAAAAAATACGGAGGCTTTCAGAAAAGCTATTGATGAATTAAGCAAAAAAGGCGGCGGAAAATTGGTTGTACCGAGAGGAATGTGGCTTACCGGTCCGATTGTACTTAAAAGCAATATTAACCTTCATGTGGAAGAAGGTGCATTTATCGTTTTCAGTAAAGATAAAGACGATTATCCTTTGTTAGACGTAAGTTTCGAAGGACTCAACACCATTCGCTGCCAGTCTCCTATTTCAGCAAAAAATGCGACGAACATCGCCATTACAGGAAAAGGGGTGATTGACGGAAGCGGCGATGCGTGGAGAGCTATTAAAAAAAGCAAAGTTTCCGAATCCCAATGGAAAGACATTGTAAAATCCGGTGGAATTGTATCTTCCGACGGCAAAAACTGGTACCCTTCAGAAAGCTATAAAAAAGGACTGGAAAGCAGCTCCAATTTTAATGTTCCGGATAAAATTTCCAAAGATGAATTAATTACCGTAAAAGATTTTCTCAGACCGGTAATGGTAAGCTTAGTCGGCTGCGACAAAGTTCTGCTGGACGGGCCGACTTTCCAGAATTCTCCTGCCTGGAACCTCCATCCTTTGATGTGCTCCAATGTTATTTTAAGAAACCTTACGGTAAGAAATCCGTGGTTTTCCCAAAATGGAGACGGTGTGGATTTAGAATCCTGTAAAAATGTTTTAATTTACGATAACACATTCGATGTTGGTGATGATGCGATCTGCATCAAATCCGGGAAGGATGAGGACGGAAGAAAAAGAGGAATGCCTACCGAAAATGTCATTATCAAAAATAATGTGGTGTACCATGGCCACGGAGGGTTTGTGATCGGAAGCGAGATGTCCGGTGGCGCAAGAAATATTCATGTTTCCGACTGTACTTTCATCGGTACCGATATCGGGCTGCGTTTTAAAACAACCCGTGGAAGAGGCGGAATTGTGGAGAATATTTACATCAAAAATATCGACATGATTAACATTCCGACACAGACGATCGGTTTTAATATGTTCTACGAAGGCGCATCTCCCGTGCTGGAAGACGGACAGAAAAAAGAAGGAAACAAAACCCCTGAAAAAGTGTTTCCGGTAACGGAAAAAACACCGGTATTCAGGAATATTTTCTTTAAAAACATCAATGCCGTCAATTCTGATGAAGCCATAACTTTATTCGGGCTTGCAGAAATGAACCTCAAAAATATTGTGATTGAAGATTCGCAGTTTGAAACAAAAAAAGCTTTAACCATTGCAGACGCAGACGGAATCCAACTTAAAAATGTAAAGCTGAAATACACTGAAGGAACGGGGGCAACGATTTATAACAGTAAAAACATCAACCTTTCAACGGTAAAATTTGAGTCTTCAAACAAACCTTACGTAAAAGTTTTAGGAGATAAAACGGAAGCAGTTTTGTTACCGAAAGAAATTGTGTCTGACAGGAATTTACTTTTCATTGGTGAAGATGTATCGAAAAATGCAGTTAAATAATGTATCAATAATTTAAACCATTGAGATTAATTAAGCTGTTAAGAATATGTAAGACAGCTTTATATTAAGATAAAAAATCATCATGATTTTCTTAATAAAACTTAACCTCTTTAATCTTCTTAATGGTTTAAAATTTAAAACTTGACAACATGATTTTTAACAGAAAACATACTTATATTTCTATTTTTTTAATGGGGACAATGGCATTCGGACAGGTAAAAAGGCCGAATGCCACTCCTTATACCAACGAAATTACGTTTGAAAAACTAAAAAAGAAATATTCTTTTTTAACCCCGATTGAAAGACCGGTTCCTCAAAATATCAACATTGATAAAGACGTAGAATACAAGAATATCAACGGAATTTCTTTAAAAGCAGATATTTATTATCCCAAAGACCAATCTAAAAAACATCCCGGAATAGCAATGGTGCATGGTGGTGGATGGATTTCCGGAAGCAGGGAAAATGAAAAATATATGGCCATGGAGCTGGCTTCAAAAGGATTTGTTGTGATCGCGATTGGCTACCGTTTGGCAGATGTCGCAAAATTTCCTGCCGGTGTGGAAGATATCGAAAACGGAATCCAATGGCTGAAAAAAAATCATAAAAAATATGCTTTAGATAAAAGGAAAATAGCCGTGTACGGAGAATCTGCGGGAGCACAAATGGCCACTTTGGTGGGTGTAAAACCACAGAATAAAATCCAGGCCATCGTGAATATAGACGGAATTGTTTCATTTATTCATCCTGAAGCCGAAGAAAGCACCTATGCAGCGTACTGGCTGGATGGCGACCGAGATGTCAATTTGAAAAACTGGACAGCCGCTTCACCTTTGGAATATGTTGATAAAAATACACCGCCAACTCTTTTCATTAACAGCTCGCAACCGAGATTTCATGCAGGAAGAGATGATATGATGAAAAGGCTAAAGCAATACAATATTCCAACAGAATTTCATGAGATTAAAGATTCACCGCACTCTTTCTGGTCGGCAGAACCTTGGTTTACGGAAACCCTGAATCTGACTGTTAATTTTTTAAATAAAGTTTTGAAATGATAAAGATTATGAGTCGGCTTACATTTGAAAAGTATTTTTAACATTAAGAAAATTAAGACAATGCAATCTTAAAAAATTTTAACCTAAATCAATCTATTGATTTCTCAATTTCATTTACCTATTTAACTAAATTTCTTAATGTTAAACAAAAAACAAGCTTTATAAAAATAATCAACCCAATGAAAAAATTATTTTTAATTCTCTTTATTTCCACAGCAAATTTTCTTTTTGCCGAAAATGATCCGTATGTAAAAATTACCGTTGCCAAAGACGGAAGCGGCGATTTTACCTCGGTTCAAAAAGCGATCAATTCTATAAGGGATCTTGGTCCGGCGGAAGCACTGATTTATATAAAACCAGGAACATACCATGAGAAAATTGTGATCCCTTCATCAAAACATAAAATCACATTAGAAGGTGAAAATAAAGACAATACGATGATCACCAACAATGATTTCTCAGGAAAACAGGATTCGTCCAATGAAAAAATGACAACCTTCAATTCTTATACGTTGCTGGTAATGGGTGATGATATACAAATAAGCAATCTAACGATTCAGAATTCTTCATGCAATGAAGGACAGGCAGTTGCATTGCATGTGGAAGGCGACCGATTTATCATCAGAAATTCAAATATTCTGGGGTGTCAGGATACGGTATATTGTGCAACAAACCACAGCAGGCAGTATTTTGAAAACTGTTTTATAGAAGGTACGACCGATTTTATTTTCGGGCAGGCCACAGCGGTTTTTAAAAACTGCACCATTAAAAGTTTAGCCGACTCTTACATCACGGCTGCTGCAACGGAACCAGACAGGAAATATGGTTTTGTTTTTTTGGATTGCAGGCTGATCGCCAAAGAAGGTATTACCAAAGTTTTTTTGGGAAGGCCCTGGAGACCTTACGCCAAAACGGTTTTTATCAGTACCGAAATGGGAAATCATATTGTTCCCGAAGGCTGGAATCCGTGGAAGGGAGACAAGATGTTTCCTGATAAAGAAAGAACAGCTTATTACGCAGAGTTCGGAAGCAAAGGAAACGGTGGCAACACTTCAAAGCGGGTAAGATGGTCTCATCAGTTGACTAAAAAAGATCTGAAAAATTACACACTGGAGAAGATTTTCGCTGGCTGGAATCCTAATCATGAGTAATGGAATATATTGCTTATCGCCTTAAAAATTAAATTTATTTAAAATGAAAAAAATACTTTTACTATTCAGCATCATAATTTCAACATTCATGATGGCACAGAAAAAGCCGACTTTATTCCTGATAGGCGATTCCACAATGGCTAATAAGGAAAATCCTGACAAAAACCCGGAGCATGGATGGGGACAGGTTTTAAACCAATTTTTTACGACAGGGATTGAAATTCAGAATCATGCAATGAATGGAAGAAGTTCCAAAAGCTTCAGAACCGAGGGTAGATGGAATACCATCGAAAAGCAGCTGAAAAAGGGAGATTTCGTTATTATACAGTTTGGGCATAATGATCAGAAGGTGAAAGACTCCACAAAATTTACCAATCCGTACACGCAATACAGAGCCAATCTTGAAAGATATGTGAAGGAAACAAGAGCAAAAGGAGCAATCCCTATTTTAATGACTTCCATTGTAAGAAGAAATTTTAACGAAAACGGCGTATTGATAGATACCCACAAAGAATATCCTCTGGTGGTAAGAATGGTTGCCGATGATCTGAATGTTCCTTTCGTAGACATGCAGCTGCTTACCGAACAGCTGGAAATTTATTATGGTCCTGAAAATTCGAAAAAGCTGCACCTCCATTTCAAAGAAGGTGAAGAGCCGTATTATCCTAAAGGCAAAGCAGATGATACGCATTTATCTAAATTGGGAGCAGACCTGGAAGCGAAAATTGCTGCTGATTCTTTGAAAAATATGAAAACCGGACTGGAAAAGTTTATCAAATAAGAAATTAACTAAAAAAATCTGAAATGAATTTTAAAAAAGAAGCCTTTTTCGACGGAAATTCTGATTGGGAAGATCTGGGAGCCGGTGTTTCAAGACAATTTGTGGGCTACAATTCACAGATCATGATGGTGATTGTAAAATTTGAAAAAGATGCAGTAGGGGCTTTACATCATCATTTTCATTCACAGACCACCTATGTTGCTTCGGGAAGCTTTGAAGTAACGGTTGATGGTGAGACCAAAATACTGAAGGCAGGTGACGGATTCTTTGCACAACCTAATGTTTTTCATGGCGTTAAATGTCTTGAAGAAGGAAAGCTGATTGATGCTTTTGCGCCTTTCCGGGAAGATTTTATCAAATAAAATCACTCTGTTAATTTAAATAATAATTCAATGCATATTTTATTCAATTTAACAAATACATTTATTTTTAAATAAATAATATGCAACCGATTGAACATAAAAAATAATCAACATTATAATTATATAAATATTGATAGTTTAAAATATAAAACAAATAAATAGTAAAGTGGTAATTTTGAATTGAAATTAACAACAAATATTACTACTATGAAAACAAAAACAAAAGCTGCTTTTCTCATGGCAGCCCTGAGTTCAATTTTTGCTTTAACAAGCTGCGGACAGGAAGACCTGAAATCTGATCTTGCAGAGAACCCAACTGAAATCAGCAATGAAATGGCGGTAGATGCTATTGTTCCTTTAGCCAATTGTGTTGCACCGGGATGGGCTTCCCAAAACGGCGGAACTACCGGTGGCGGAACCGCTGCAGAAACAACGGTGTCAACCTATGCTCAGCTAAAATCGGCGATTGAAAATACGGCGGTAAAAGTTATTAAAGTTACCGGAACCATAACGATTACTGCCAGATTATCTTTTCAGGATCAAACAGGAAAAACCATCTACGGAGCCAGCGGCGCCAAACTGGTTTCCACCAACCAGACCAAAGATGGATCAGGAATCATCAACATTAAAAGATGCAACAATATCATCATCCGAAACCTTATTTTTGAAGGTCCGGGAGCGTATGATACCGACGGGTGGGACAACGCCATTCTCGACGACTGCCGCAATGTATGGATCGACCACTGTGAATTCCGGGACGGTGTAGACGGAAATTTCGATATTAAAAACAAATCGGATTTCGTGACTGTTTCGTATACCAAATTCCATTATCTGAAAGCTCCCAAACCCGGAGGATCAGGAGGAACAGATGATCACAGGTTTTCTAATCTGATCGGTTCCAGTGACGGCGCCACCGCAGATGCAGGAAAGTTAAATGTAACTTTCGTAAGATGCTGGTGGGCACCGGGATGCAAAGAACGTATGCCGAGGGTGAGATACGGAAAGATCCATATTCTTAACAGCTACTTCAACAGTTCGGTAAGCAATAAATGTATTGCTGCAGGCGTTCAGGCGAATATTCTGGTGGAAAGAAATGCTTTCGAAAATGTAAAAGAACCGATCAATCTCATGAGCGGATATACTGCAGTGACTCAAACCGGAAACAGCTTTGTAAACGTAACCGGAAACACGTCCGGAAGCGGGACTGCATTTACGCCGCCTTATTCTATCAACAAGCTTAATGCTTCTGATGTAAAGGCTGATGTTACGGCAAAAGCCGGTGCCACATTAGGCGGAAATATCTGCGATACTTTTTAGGAATTTAAACGCTGATTATAAAAACCGCGCGGGCTGATTCTCAGCCCGCGCGGTTATTTTTAGCAATACAAAAAGATTCTTTACCGGGAAAGTTTATTTTTATCCAGCCATTTCGGATATTCTTTATCAATCAGCTTTTTTGCAAAATCACCAAACCAGCTATAGCCATTTCTTCTTTCTTCGGAAACTTCATTGTAATTGTATTTTACACTTCCGTCGCGGTCACCAAACAGAGGACGGTTATCATGTATATCATAAAACCTTGCCCAGATAACAGAATTTTTGTCTTCCGCAAGAACCCGCACCGTTTTTCCGTTTTGTTTAACGACATTGTAACTGTAGCCTTCAATATCATTTTCGGTAAACCACTGTACGGCGGATTTCACAGACTTTTCAATTTCAGGCGTTACCGGCTGCAGCATCAGAAATCTTACGATTCCTACCGATTCTGCGGTGGCCAGGGAAATGGGTTCAAAAGCTCTTGCTTTATCCGGCTGCAGGGTAATTTCATTGTACTGGTCTGCCCAGATCGTCGGTTTCCCGTTCTGAAGAACCTGTGCTTTTAAAATGCATTCAATTCCTTTTTTTACGGCCTTTTTAGATTGTTCTTTCAGTTTTTCATCTACGGCGATAAAATCATTTTTCCCTTCTGCTGTGTTGTAAAGGACCGTTAACGCATTAATCATGGCATTGTCATTAAAGGTAATCTGCTTTCTGTACAAACCTTTATTCGGAAAATATTGAGGGAAACCTCCGTTTTCATACTGCATGGTAAGCAGATAACGAATTCCTTTTTCTGCGGATTTCAGGTAATCCGGATTTTTTGTTTCGGAATAGGCTTTTATCAAAGTATTGATTTCCTTTGATGTTGCGTTGTTATCTATGGTGGCGTGATCATCACCTGTTGCTTTTATCTTTTTTAAAAGATTTTTATCGACCGGCAAATTGTAATTCACCACCGATTTATCTTCCAGCTGTTTTCCCCATCCGCCTACAGGAAGCTGATACAGCAGCATTTTTTCGGCCAGTGTATCTTTTTTTACCTGAGCGGAAATAGGTAAGGTAAATAATCCAAGAGCAAGTGTACAAATATTCAGTTTCATCATTTATTTAACGTTTATAATTAAAGGATTTTTAATAATTTGGGATTGTTTTATCAGCATCTTTTCCCAGTCCTGCTGCGTTTGGATATCACCGCTTTTCTGCCATGCAAACCCGGCATAATAAACCAGCTTGTTTTGTGGCTTCGTGATGACATAGAGATTGCTTTCATCCGGAATATCCGACCGGAAAGCTATTGATTTTTCAACAATACTCGGATCCACAACAATACCTTCCCCTACAAAAGCGTCATCAATTTTTTCCCAGTGAAGATAATAGCCTGCTTTATCATTCAATTTTGCTCCACCTCCGTTTTTATGTAAAGTTATTCCGATGGTATAGTTGGGAACCGTTTTTTTAACAGTAAAATGTGATTCAAATCTTGAAAAATTTGAGCCGAGATTCAGTGAAATTATCTTGGTTTCCCGCACTCCAAATTCGCTCCACGGTTCATAGGTTAGTTCAAAAACCGTACGAAGCGGGCCTTCCGCAATCATTCTGGAGGAAACAAAATTCTGTGAAACCTGCAGCTTTTCATTAACCCAGATTCCGATTCCGCCGGTTCCACGGCTGTTTCCGACGTGGTAAGGATCGTAGCCCTCACCTCTTGTATCTTTATGATAATATAGGGGATCGGTAAGATATCCTTTATACCATTTGTTAATTACCGGAAACTTCGTTCTTTTCAGCCAAATATCCACGCCGCTGGAGAGTGTGCTGCTTTTTATTCCCTGCAATGCTTCCTGCTGCCCTTTCGGCCCATACATCCTGAACGCTATTTTATCATTTTCCCAGGCATAATCATCTACCCGCTCCGGAACCAGCCTGGAGTAGGTTGAGATTTCACTTTCAGGGAATGGTATTCCCGGCTCAGCTGATACTGTATAAACTGCTTTCTGGTTTCCTTCAATTTTCGCCTGAAAAAGCAACTCATCATTGTTTCCGTCTCCGTTGTTGTCAATCCATTGTATCAGAACCGGATTATTGTCTGAGTCCTTGATTCTGAGATCGGATCCCTTGTTTTTCTTTAAAAATGGCTTTAACCGGGAGACAGGAACGGCAACCACTTCTTTTCTGGGAAAACTAAGGGTATTGCTTACCTGAATTGTTTTTTGGGCAATAACAAAATCAAAATTAATGCAACCGATTGCGCACATTAATCCTGTAAGATAACTTTTAGCGGTAACCATAATTATATCAGTTGAGTGAATTTCAAAAATAATAAAAATAAAACAATTAAGCGGTTTAAATTTATTCAAATTCCCTCTTGAAGACCTGCTTAAATTTTTATTGAATTTTCCTGAATAGACTCCATTCAAATAACGTTGTTTTATTCTTGATTTTAATAGTATTTACCTAATAAATTTTTATAGCTTTTTCTTAATTTGCTATAGAAGTTGGCTTGAATCTTATATTCCCCTTTCACTGCTTTTTTTAACTAAGAATTGTTCGGGCCGAAACCGCCCGTAAATCTTTGTTATACACCTCTGTCTGTTTTAATTTGTATGATGATAATTTGTACAGCGTTAATTAATTACTGTATTTTACAATAAAAAAAGGTATCCGAATCCGGATACCCCCTTAAATCTTTATACGATCTAAATACCTTTACTTATTTTTGAAACTCTATGATAAACCCTCCGCTACCTATACTGCTTAATTTGCAGTACCATCATGTACAGTGGTGCATTAGAGTATTCTTATGACAATGCTTTCGCTGTAAGAACCGGTTATTTCCACGAAAGTGAAGAGCAGGGAGCAAGACAGTTTGCTACGGCAGGTATCGGATTAAAATACCGTTCTTTCGGTCTTGACATCTCATACCTTATCAATGTATCCAAAATTAACACGGCATTGGACAATACCCTGCGTTTCGGACTTACCTGGAACATTGGTGAAGAAACATCAAATGCAGATTATTAAGAAATTTTACATACCCATACAAAAAGTCTCATATTTTATGGGACTTTTTTCGTTATTAAAAATCAATTTCAGGAGCTTCTTCCTGCTCTCCGCACTCGCTATTTTCAGGTTTCGTGGGGCGCGGCTAAGCCGCGC
>NZ_JAYLAA010000047.1:0-37805 GCF_035819015.1 Chryseobacterium salviniae
TATGGGTATGTAAAATTTCTTAATAATCTGCATTTGATGTTTCTTCACCAATGTTCCAGGTAAGTCCGAAACGCAGGGTATTGTCCAATGCCGTGTTAATTTTGGATACATTGATAAGGTATGAGATGTCAAGACCGAAAGAACGGTATTTTAATCCGATACCTGCCGTAGCAAACTGTCTTGCTCCCTGCTCTTCACTTTCGTGGAAATAACCGGTTCTTACAGCGAAAGCATTGTCATATGAATACTCTAATGCACCACTGTACATGATGGAATTTTTGTTCTTAAAAGATTTTCCGATTCCGGACATCACGCCAACGTTGGGAACTTCATAGATAGGCTGTCTTGTATTTGGGTCTATTCCTACATATTCTGAACCTGGTACCAGGATTTTAGAACCTTCAACGCTGATGCCGACTCTGTTCATATCATCAAGATACATGTCGTAACCAACACCTAATCTTGCCATGGTAGGAAGATAAGATCTTGATTCCTCATTTCCGGTATAGTCTAATTTAGGACCAAGATTCTGTAAGGCAAAACCTGCATTCACTTTTCCATCCATTCCTCCTAAGCTTGAAAATCTCGGGGAAGTATAGTATCCCGAAACATCTACTGCAAAAGAGTTGGCTGGTTTCAGGGTGGTATCCGTATTGAATCCTCCGGCTAAGTCTGAACGGATGAATCTACCGGTAACAGCCATAGAGTAAGAATCTGAAAGCTTAAGGCCGTACGCCACGTCAATAGAGAATTCGTTTGGCTTGGAAGTACCTAATGAAGTTACTTCATTTCCTACTAACTGAGTAAGATCCACTTCGCCCATATTAAAGTAATAAATACTTGCCGAAATGGTAGATCGCTCTTCCTGCCCTAAAAATTTATGGAATGCTCCATATAATAAAAACACATCATTGGTAAGCTTTCCCATGTACGGAGTGTAGTTTAATCCCACGGAAGAACTTGTTCTGCTGAAAGGATATTTTGCAGCGTTCCAGAATTGAGAAAACGCATCCGGAGAGGTAACGACCCCCTGGTCTCCCATACCTCCAGATCTTGCATCTGGCGCGATTCTTAAGAAAGGAGCTCCGGTTAATACAGGTCTTACAAGGCTTAAATCCTGAGAGTAGCCTAAAAAGCCAGCACTTAACCCAATTCCTAAAAGCAGTTTAGTAGTTAAATTCATATGTTGTCTTTTATATATTATCAGTTTTTTGTTGATATTATTATTGTTATTGTTTTAAAATTATTTCAAAAGTACCATTTTTTCTACAGCTGTAGCACTTCCTTTGCATTTTTCTTGATTTTGACTTTTTGCAAATATCTTAAAAATATACGTACCTTTTGCTACTGTGGCACCAAAATCATCTCTTCCATCCCATTCTATAGCCTGACGAGGCGTTCTAAAGCCCTGTAAAAACGGTTCTGCAACTACCGGCTGAGATAACGTTCTTACCAGTTTTCCTGTAATGGTATAAATCTGAACATTTACATCGAGAATATCATCACAATTATGTTCAAACTGAACATAGGTTTTATTGGTAAACGGGTTCGGCCAGTTTAGCGGTCTGTTGATTACAAGATGCTGGTCTGCTTCATCCTTAACTTCAAAATTTAACGTTGCAGTTGTAGAATTATTGTTTATATCCCAAACTTTAAATGTCAATTGATGCTGTCCTATTGAAAGGTTTCTGAAAGGGTAGGTTACATTCCCTTTTTGATAGTCTGCCAAACCGGGGTTAAGGCATCCGTTTCCTTCTCCGGAAGCAAAAAAGTCATTCAGCACAATGGTATTGATAATTTGGCCGTCCAAATATACAGTAATATCGTGACCAATACCAGAACCTGTGGAATTAATTCCTGTATCATCCGTAATACATGCGAGAAGCATTGGGTTCTGATCCGTTATACCACCTTCTGCAAAGTTGGTGTTATTCATGTAAAGCTTTACTTTTGGCGGCTCATTATCGTTAATTCCGTTCGGGTTGATATCTCCAACCTGCACTGCCTGATTGTTGAATACATCACTTGCCTTATTATCTGCATATCCAAGGATTCTTCCCTGTCCCACAGCATAATTGATATCCTTAGGTACATAAAATTCTACCGTGAATATACCGTTTACAGCAGTTCCGGAAGCTTTTACAATAGCACTTCCTTCTTCTGTATACTGCAGAACAGGGGTCAGTCCGCCATCGTTATTTAATGTAGTTTTATTTAATCTTTTATCAAAAATATTGATGACAACACGCCCATTAAAAGTAGTGTTGGTTGTTCCGTTTGGATTGTTGATGTGCCCAGTAACTTTCACAAAATCCAACCCCCTGATGAGTCCCGGAACCGGCGTTTCAATATTATCAATGACCAGTAATCGTTGCGGCCTGCTCAGTTTCATCGCAGGATCTCCCAGAAAATTAACTTTCAGATGGTCTGTTGCAGCACCTTTTTGTTTTTTGGCGTTGAGATGAGCCATTCCCAGTGTCTCAAAATCATCATTGTTCAATTTGAAAATATTCTGAGTATAAAGATTGGTAAAATCTACACCGTATCCTACATCAATTGCGCGGCTTGAAGTAATCATCGTTGCAGGACCTCCCTGTTTCATTTTAAGGAACTGTTCACCTGCCGAAGAGGTATCCGGCTCATCCCAAAGCGTAAATTCGCAGGTGATGGTTGACACAAAAGGAAATCTGCTGTATACATTAGAGAAGTTGTTGGCATTCTGAACTTCAGATAAGGTTAAAACTCTTTCCTGAGCCCATCCGTTGATCCCTCCATGCCCGAAATAGAACATATATAAACTGTTTCCTATATCATTTGAAATAGCCTGGTTCACCTGAGGATACCTTTGTCCGCCGGCTGTACTTTGTGCCTGAAAAGCATCCAGGTAAAGTTTTCTGACATTATATTCTTTGAGCACAGTTGTAGGCTGTTCGAAAACAGTGGCTAAAGAATTATTCATAACCGTATGGAAAGGTGTTCCGCCGTCATTATCATCATCAACTATAAAATCAAGCTTCATTTTCCATTCTCCGAATGGGGTCGACTGGCCTGATAGACTGTTATAATAAGCCAGCACTTTGTCTATCATATTGGCTGCTTCCGTTACGTTTGCCGCAGGAAGCCTTCCCACAGGAAGGTCAGGAAGATTGTTCGGGATAAATTCTGTTGTCTGAGGCTTAGTCATTACAATATAATCATCAGTCACAAAAGATCTTATCACGTCGGAAGATTCTTCACTCTGATAACTTGTCACAACATTGGAATTATTGGAGATTCTGTTTTTAAAATCGTAGGAAGTGTCTCCTAAAATAAATACATATTTTAAGGTTCCTAAAGGAGTGTTCAGTTTTGTTACAAAGTCCCTGATTGCCGTAAGATCCCTGCTTCCGCTGCCAAATTCATTAAATATCTTATCCGTATCTACAATCTGTACATTATAGTTATTTTTTGTCTGGTGATAGTTAGCAATTCTTTGAGCCTGCCCCATCATTTCGGGAACCGTAATGATCAGATAATCTACATTCTGAAGTGCAGAAAGGTTCTGGTTATTGATACGTCCTACAAACTGTGGAGAATAAGCTGCATCAGCTCTAAAAGCTACAAATTCGTTATTGAAATTCTGGTCTGCCGCTGTATAAGCGAAATTGAATGTTGTATTCCCGGCTGCTTTATTCACCCTTCTGTTGGCGTTCGTAATGTCTGTAACATCCCAGATTTGCTCCGCTGCGGAGGCATTTGACAGACTGAAGCCGTAAGTGGTATTGCTTCCGCTTTCCAATGAAAAATCCCTGAAGTTCATCTGAGTTCCGTTGAAACTGAGGTTATCTTTATATTGTACCTCAAGATAATCTACATAAAAGTTTCCGTTGGGATTAACTGTAATGTTCGGTTTTAAATTAAATGTGATCTGATTTCCGGTTAATCCGGATATGATCCCGGAATATCTTAACGGGAAAAATTCATTAGTTCCACCGGAATTCGCAGCCGGAATCGTAATGCTCAAAGGATTTTGTGTATTAATATCAAATGATATGCTGTTTTGCTGAGATTTATATCCTATTACCTGTGCTCTGTATCGTATTTCATCCCCCCCCTGAATGGCTGATGCCGTAGTAAAAGTTACTGCTTTATCCGTTGTAAACGGGATGTCTTCAACCCATAATCTTCCTACTTTCATCAGGTTTTTCTGATCTTTATTTATCACTTGGTAATTATCAAATCTTGTGATAAGTGGAGTAGCCGGCAGATTAACATCTATCGTCTGAACCCTTTTTCCGGGACCCTTGTCAAAGTTGATATAATAATAAGAATAATCTTCATAAATGTTTTTCACATTCTCACTTCTGTCACTTCTGGTATCCCTTCTTTTAAATCCGTTTCCGTTGGAGGTATTATAAAGATTATATCCATCAGGTCCCTGTGCGTAAAACAGTGCATAGTCACTATCATGCCAGACACCGTCATCTTCTCCCACCACCTGAATTGCATTTTCCTGAAGCGCACTGTATTTTACATCCTGATTATATTCAGGAAGCATAATTCCTCCGTTTCCGTAGATTCTGAAATTTTTAGGATTTACAGAGGAAGGATTGATGCCATTATCCTGTAAAAACTGTTTCGTAATTCTGAAAATACCGGTTTTGTCAACCCGAATTTTATAAAAATTTCCTGTTGATAATGGATTGGCTGTGCTTCCTACCTTTAAGGTATTTGCAAAACTGTTGGGTGCGTTTGTTTCTGAAATTTCAAAAGAGCTCAGTCTTTTTACCTGTCCTTTCTCTCTTTTAAATAAAGCGACATTAATGCTTGCATAACGTTGTCCTTCCAGGTTGTAATAGGCAACATCCTTTACCTCATAATCGGGAAGAAGATCTTTGCTGATCTCAAACAAATCTTTTGCAGAGATGTTTTCCCACACAGGATTAGAAACTTTTAACTGCTTTTCACCAACCTGTTGTCTGGTTGTTATAAAAATGTTATTTTGGCTGAATGAAAATCCCTGATTTTTAAAATTGGGAAGATTGAGTTTTGTATCACCATAATCCCGGATTTTAGAGCCGTCCCATTCTATGGAGATTCTCTGAGCCCAGAGGGTTGATACAAAGCCTAATAAAAATAAAAGCGAAATTTTTTGTTTCATGTTTACTCTTGAAATTTCTGAATTACAAAATAAATGAAAATTTTATAATTAAATTGTGATACAATAAAATTAATTTGTTAACGTTTTTCAAAAAAATCAACTCTTTACTTGATTTATTGAATAATTTATTTTTTCTTTGTACTTTGAAAATATTTATATCGACTATGAAAAAACTAAAGTTGTTTTCATTAATAGCATTAAGTTCTACACTTGCATTAACCAGTTGCGGAGGATCTAATAATGGCGGCGGTACTAAAAAGTTTGTCAGCAAAACAGGTTGGAAACCAAACGAAAAACAAGGTTGGTTTTTTGCAGGAAAGCAACAAAAGCAGAAAGGTTGGCCGGGAATGGTATATGTAGAAGGTGGAACTTTTACAATGGGATTAGTGAAAGATGATGTTATGCACGATTGGAATAACTCACCGCGCAGAATGCAGGTAAGCTCGTTCTTTATCGGGGAAACTGAAATTACTAACTACGAATACCGCGAATACCTTACATGGTTGAAGTATGTATTCCCTCCAAGCGATCCGAGCTTTAAGGAAATCTACAACGGTGCTTTGCCGGATACCTTATTGTGGGATAACAAATTATCTAGAAATGATTACAACGAGACGTATTTCCGTTCTCCAGAGTTTGATTACTATCCGGTAGTGGGAGTATCCTGGACTCAGGCAAACAGATACTGCGAATGGTTGTCAGACAGAGCTAATGAAAAAGCTTTGATGCAGGCGGGTATCATTGCAAAAGATTTGTATATCAACGAATCCAACAATCAGGGCGGAACTGCATTCAATATGGATAAGTTCAAATCGAATGATCCTGAAATGCAGGGATACATCAACGAAAAAAGAATGCAGCAGAAAACAGGGTTGAAAACAACCAACCAGAGACTGCTTGCTGCCAACAGAGCTCCAAATGCTGCCATGGTAACAAAATTCAGACTTCCTACAGAAGTAGAATGGGAATATGCAGCTTTAGGTTTAGCTAAAAACAGAGAGTATAACCAATATATGGGTAAAACACCTCAGATTGAAAAATTAAGAGGTACCAAAGGAAGAGATAGAGGAATGTTCCTTGAAAACTTTAAAATGGGTGCCGGTGATTACTCTGGAATCGCAGGATGGAAAAACGACGGAGCTGCACAAACTTCCGATGTTAGACAATTCCCTTCCAATGATTTAGGAATCTACGGTATGTACGGAAACGTTGCAGAATGGACGGCAGACGTATACAGACCAATCATTGATGAAGACTTCAGCGATTTCAACTATTACAGAGGAAATATGCCTCAGGCTATCGTGAGAAACGGAGACGGTACTTATAAAATGGTAGACGAAAGCAGCATCAAATATGATACTTTGGCAGACGGAAGATTAGTTTACAAAAACCTTCCGGGACAATTTGAAAGAGAAACCATTGCAGATTACCGAAACTACAGAGACGGCGACAGAATGTCTTCCCTGGATTACAGAAACGCTTCAGATTCTACTTCTGCATACGACATGTACAACTCTCCTAAATCAAGATTTATTGTAGATGGCAACGGTAGAGTAGTAATGCAGAAAGACACGAAAGAAAGAACTTCTGAAATTTCTAATGATATTAGAGTAGTAAAGGGTGGTTCTTGGCAGGATACAGCATATTGGCTTGATCCGGGACAAAGAAGATATAAAAGCCAGGATAAAGCATACGGATGGATTGGATTCCGTGTAGCTCAGGATGCAAGAGCAAATGAAAAGAGTAGAACAAGAAGATAATATTTATTAAAATAATTTTCAAAAAAACCTTCCGGAATTCTGGAAGGTTTTTTATTTTTGAACCATGAATACAGAACAATTTTACCCTTTGTTTTTACAAGCTGCAAATGTGGTTATCGACAGTAGAAAAATTGAAAAAAATGACATTTTCTTTGCCTTTTCAGGAGAAAATTTCAATGCGGCCACGTTAGCTGAACAAGTCATAGACAAAGGTGCTTTAGCTGTTATTGTAGAGCAGAAAGAGTATGAAAATCGTGAAAAGAATATCTTTTATGTCCCCTCAACCTTAGAATTTCTGCAAGAACTCGCAATTTATCACAGAATGAAACTTCAGACCCCGATAATCGGATTAACCGGAAGCAATGGGAAAACCACAACAAAAGAAATTATTCATGCTGTTCTTTCGGAAAAATTCAATGTTCAGTATACCCGCGGAAATTTAAACAATCATATCGGAGTTCCTTTAACAATTCTTTCCATTAAACCAGAGCATGATATGGCTGTCGTTGAAATGGGAGCCAACCACCAGAAAGAAATTGAATTTTTGTGTACGATCTCAATGCCGGATTTTGGGTATATTACCAATTTCGGCAAGGCCCATCTGGAAGGATTCGGCGGTATTGAAGGAGTAATAAAGGGTAAGTCCGAACTTTATAATTATCTCAAAAATAACGACCGTACAGTTCTTGTTAATGAAAATGATCCTATTCAGGTTGAGAAAACCAAAGAATATTCAAAGAAAATTACGTTCGGAAATGCAGAATCAGATTACCAGTTTGAATTATTTTCGGAACAAAACTTTGTAGGCTTAATTTACAAAAACCAAAAAGCGGTTTCAAAACTTACTGGAGAATATAATTTTACCAATCTTTGTGCAGCGGCAAGTCTTGGACTTCATTTCGGAATTGATTTTAATAAAATCGGTTACGCAATTGAAAATTATACGCCTACCAATATGCGTTCTCAAATCGTTCAAAAAGGAGATAAAACATTAGTTTTGGATACTTACAACGCCAATCCGAGTTCAATGGCTGCCTCCATCAAAAACTTTGCTGCTTTTGCAGACTCAAAAACACTTATTATCGGCGATATGCTGGAACTTGGTGATGAAAGTGAAAAAGAACACCTGAACATTCTGGAGCTTGCTCATGAGTTAGGTTTTGATGAAATCATTACAGTAGGTAAAATTTTCAAAGCCGTTAACCATTCACCGTTGAGTTTTGAAGATACCTCCGCTTTAACTGAATATCTCAAGGCCAATACGATCTCTTCGAAGAATGTACTTCTGAAGGGTTCAAGAGGAATTGCCCTGGAAAAAGTAATTGATTTTATTTAAGTTTTTTATTCCAGAATTCCTGGATAATCAGCCGGATATTTTTGAATGTGCTTGGAAAAACTTCTTCTTCAATCTGAAGGGTATTTTTCCAGGCAACTTCTGTGATACCTTCTTCAATCTGCGGTTTTGAAGTATCTTCACCATCGAACTTCATTTCAAACCAATGCGTGCATTTTAATACTTTATCGCCGTTTCTTTCAATATAGATATGATAAGTCGTATTGATGAAGCTTTGCAGTTCTACATGCTGCAAGCCGGTTTCTTCTTCAATTTCCCTTACGGCAGATTCTTCACGGGATTCTCCTTTTTCCATTTTTCCTTTCGGAAGGTCCCATTTTCCCAGTCTTTTAATAAAAAGAATATCTCCTTCAGGATTACTTACAATACCGCCGGCAGCTTCTATAATCCTGAAAAGTTTCTGAAATTCCGACCAGATTTCATCAATATTTTCCCCGAAAACATTTAATTCTTTTACAGATGTATTTTCAAGAAGATCAAGAGCGATCTCCAGGCTTGTGACGTTTTCGTATCCAAGCGTTTTTTCTAAGTTTTCAGATTGCTTAGACAACAGTAATTTTTTTTCGTTCACAAAAACTTTATACATATATTTGTAAGAATTAAGAATTTAATACAAAAATAAAAAATGAATTTAGAAGGACGAAAGATTATTGTGAATAAATCATCTAAAGACCTGGTAGAAATACTAAAATCTCCTGAAAATTACAAAGATTTTATGCCGGATGGTTTACAGAAGTTTGAAACGAGAGAAGACGGATTTAAATTCGGGCTGCAGGGCATGCCGGAAATTGCTCTTAAAATTGATGAAGTAACGGATGAAAAGGCGGTTTTGAAGTCTGCAAGTTCCAGCCTTGATTTTTCACTGACAGCGGCTTTGCATCCTCTTAATGAAAACCAGACTGAAGTACAGATGCTGTTTGAAGGAAAGTTTAACCCGTTTATCAAAATGATGGTGGAAAAACCTCTTCAGAACTTTATCAATACCCTTACGGATAAGATTGAAGCTTATAAATAATAAAAAGTCCTGAATAATCGGGACTTTTATTTTGTATTTAAAGTATTAATAATGCTTTGCAATTGTTCAATCATTTTGTCTTTATCTTTTAATCTTTCTTCATACAAATTCTCAATCTTTTCAGTCTTATCTTTATTTTCTTGATACAAATTTTGAACTTCTTGATGTCCTACAGATCTATCATAAAAGTTTTGCTGATTGTAAATATTATTAGGTGTCACATCCAGCAGATCATAAACAGGAGTTTCAAGAATTTCAGCAATCTGATACAATCTGTCTACTGTAAGTTTTGTTTCATTTTTTTCTATTTTGCTATAAGCAGCCTGGCTAATGTTTAATTCGTCGGCCATATTTTCGTGGGAAAACCCTTTCTTTTTGCGGTACTCTTTTATTTTTTCTATAATAACTTCCATGGTATCCATAACTATAAGTTATAATTTTAAATTCAAAAGTAATATTTTTTTTGGAAAAGTTTTGTTTCTATTAGAAAAAAAATATTATTATTGCATAAATAATTAATCAACAAACGATGAAAAAAACTTATTACCTGATGCTATTAGCATTAATATTCCTAAATTGCAGGCAAGAGAGTATAACTTCCGAAAATGAAATTGTTACGGATTATCAAAAAATTTCTCTTAAGACAATTAATTTAAGCCAAAGCGATCCTATTGCTCAAAAAGCCTCATTAAAAAAACTTTCTTTAAAAAATGAACAAGAGATTTCCATTGATTATAACCATGTGGAATATCTAGACTATGGAAACCTGAAAACATATACCTTTAAAATCCTAAATAGTGATCCAGATGCACCTTTTCAAAATATTGTAGTAATTGAACATCCTGACGGAAATATTAAAACAAAAGTTGTAACATATGATCTTTCACCGAGTGAGAAATCAAACTTATTAAAAGGAAACGGGATCAATTATGCAGGAAGAGTAAGTTCGGTGCTTACTGATGCTAATTCCGTAAGCGGGAAATTCGAAGCCAATGGTAAATGTTATCAGGAAACAGTTGTATATGTGCAATGCGGCTCCGGACAGCATAACGCAAACAATGTAGATCAATGGAGCGAATGTACCCATCCTAAGAAACCGCAAACTTACATTAAAATAGAAGAAGTGAGCTGCAACAATGGAGGTGGCGGCGGTACCGGAATTATAGGAGGAGATTCAGGAAACCCTTCTGAACCAGGAATGATGGATTTATTAACCCCTACTATACCTGTACCCAATAATTTTGCCTATGTAAAGTTCATAAGTACATTATCTCCTGTTCTTCAGCAGACCATTAATAATGAGAATAACCAGGATTTTTACTGGGGCCTGAATAATTATTTTTATGCTAATGTGTTTAATCAACAATTGAAAGACTTTATTACCTGGGCAATACAATTTAAATCGACGAATCCTAATATTTCCTGGGAGCAGTTTGAGAATTGGTTTATGGGAGAATCTGAAGGAAAAGATGGAGAAGATTATGATGCTACATATTGGGAGGATCCAAATCTAACTTTTCCAGCACAAAACCTTCCAACTTTACAGAATTTTAAAAATGCTTATCCAAAAAATTCATCAGGAACATTTGAAATGAATTTTGCAGATGTCTATAATTTAGTTGGTGGTACGCCAAAAGCATTGAGAGATGGTGTATTAAATGATAATGATCCAAATAATGATAGAAGATATGATAATGCATGTGCATTAAGAACATCAAGAGCACTAAATTATTCTGGAGTTGTCATACCATATATTCCAGGAAAGACATTTAAAGGAGCAGATGGTAAATATTATTTTTTAGGAGCAAGAAACTTGTATGAATGGATGAAAAAAACCTTTCCACCTACACCATCAAATAGCATTGTACTTTCAGGTGCCCAAGGTGGAATAAATGGACAGAACTTTCCTAACTTATTGCAAGGTCATCAAGGAATTTATATATTATTGCCAGTTAATGGTTCTGATTCTTGTTTTGGGGCTACTGGACATGCAGGTATATATACGTCACCAGATTTAACTCATTATTACTTTAATGCAACATGTGGAGTAAGTTCAATTACATTATGGATATTAAATTAAAAAGATGAAAAAAACAGTAATTTTTCAATTATTTATAATAGAAATTATTTTAATTTCTTGTAATTCATTAAATCCAAGCGGGAAAAAACAATATGTAACAAATTTTAAAAAAGATTTTAAAAAAGCTGCTTTTTGTCATTGTGTTTTATACGGTTACAATAATAAAAAAGTAACATCCTTCATAACCGAAGTAGATAAATCATTCTATAGTCCAATTATAGGAAGTGTATTTTCGGAAGAGCTGAATGAAATAGCAGTAAATGAATATGCTTTAATGAAAAAGGATTCTCTATTTTCGATAGAAACTACTTCTGAAGCCAATGCAGGAAAAAAAGTAATAAATCATTGTTTATCTTTTTATGAAAGTAAAAAACTAGATTCTCTTACTATTATTCAATACAAGCGGTGGAAAAATATTAAAAATATTGATTCATTGATTGAAGTGAAAAATCCAGCCTATTAAATGAAAAAAATAAAAATTTTCATTCCAACATTATTATTTTTATTTATCCTTTCCTGTTCAGCCAACGAAAGGCCACAGTTTCAATATAGGAGTGACAGAACCAAAAAATATAATGACCAGTATTTTTATAGTAAAAGATTTAGAGATAACATTTTTTATAAATGTTTACAATATGGTTATGGCGACAGCCTCAATTTTAAAATAGGAAAACTAATGGCTGAAAAAGATTTATTTTCTCCATATGATGAGCCATTTATGCCCCGGGAAGAATCTATGCAAGACAGCTTAGCAAAAAGAATAATTTCAAATATGCCAACACCATATATTCATTTAGAAGATGAGACAATAGAAGGGAAGAACTTTATCATTTCTTCTTGTTTAAGTTATTATGAAAGTAATGAACTGAATATTATCATTAAAAAACTATATAAACAAAAAGTTAAAGAAGATAAAAAGCTTTGGGGAAAAGATTATAAATAAACTTGGGCAAATGCTTTTAATATAATGATATGGAAACAATAAGTGAGTTTAGTTCATGTTTATTTTTTTTGCAAATAATAGCATTAATTTTTCTTATGATATTGTGCTATTTTGTATATAAAATTCACAAAAAAATAAAATAAAAACTTAACCGCAGAAATTTCTGCGGTTTTAATTAAAATTGTAATATTAGTTTAAGAAAAATGAGAAATATTCTTTTTAAAATTAAATATATACTAATACTATTCATTTTTTCATCCTGTTCGGTATCTAAAGAGCTGAAGGAAGAAAGAAAGAGCTGGAATTTTAATAACTGGGAAAATGAGTACAAAAACAGAGCATTTTGCTTATGTGTTTAAAAGGGTTTGAAGATAAAAAAATTGAGAATATTTTTTGGGAAAAAGACCGTTCATTCTATAATCCGTTAGGTATAGCAATTTTCGATGAATCATTGAACCCAATAATTGATAATGAGATAAAAAAAATAAGGTATGATTCAATTAATTCTCTAAATAATTATCCGGATGATTTGAAAGGAATTTATCAGAAAAGACAGGTATTTAATCATTGTTTGAAATTTTATAATGGTAAAGACTTAGATAATCTTTCAAAAAAAGAAAGAAAAAACTGGAATAAAATTCCCAGTATTATTGATGAAATCCATAAAGAAATTCCGACATATTGATTATTGAACGTTTTATTAATTTAATAAATTTATAATTATGGAAACAAATGAAATAGATCCAGGAATGGGATTAATTACATGGCAAGTTCTTATCTTAATCCTTGTTGTCGTAATAATATTTTTTTTATATAGGATTTTTAAGAAAAGAAATAAGTAAATTTCAACCGCAGAATTTTTTAGCGGTTTTAATTTATAACAATTCCAGAACAATGATCAGCAGTGCTTCCCGTAGCAGAAGCCAGTACATTAATTTCATTATTCAATCTTAAAACCCCCATCAAAGCAAAGATCAGCGCTTCCTTATAATCGATAATTTCTTTTTCAGGGATGATAATTTCAGCCTGTATTTGATCTCGGATTTTTTCAATTAAATATTGATTGTAGGTTCCGCCACCTGTAAAAAGGATATTTTTTAACCGATTATTGTTAATGACCTCAGCAATCTGGTAAGCGGCGTGTTCGGTAATCGTAGCTAAAGCATCCGGAGTATTTAGATTCTCAAGTCTTGGGGAGATATTTTCATTACACCATTCAATTCCCAACGATTTTGGATGGGGCTGATGATAAAATTCTAAAGAATTTAATGATGAAAGAAGATCTTTCTGAATAGTTCCTTTTCTGGCCAAATTCCCGTTTTCATCAAAATCTTTACCTAAATTCTGAGCCAGCTTATTAAGAACAATGTTAACGGGAGCAATATCAAAAGCAATTCTTTTGCCTTCAGATTGTAATGAAATATTGGAAAAGCCTCCAAGATTAAGGCATGCATCATATTCGGAAAAAAGAAGTTCATCACCAATCGGAACCAGGGGAGCTCCGTTTCCGCCCATCAAAACATCCTGGCTTCGGAAATCATAGACAACAGGAATGCCGGTTTCCAGCCTGATTGCTCTGCCGTCGCCAATTTGTAGGGTGAATTTCTTTTGCGGCTGATGATAAACCGTATGACCATGAGAAGCAATGAGATCGATATTTTTTAACTGGTGCTTTTCAATAAAGTATCTTACAGATTGCCCCAGAAAAAATCCATATTCAGAATGCAGTTCCAACAGCTGTTCTGCGGAAAGATCTATGGCATGCTTTAAATGATTGTGAAGGTTTTCAGAATACGAAACTGTTTCAGCTTTTATAATTTCAAAACTCCAGGAATGCTTTTTTTCGAATTTAATAAAACAGATATCCAGACCATCTAAGCTGGTCCCGGACATTAATCCTATCGCATGAAAAATCATAAGGCTATTTTTGTTTTTCAGAAAGTTTATCGGTAGTAAAATCTCCCGAATTCTGGTAAAAAACATACTCGGAAAAGTCATCTTTGGCAGTCATTCCATGCGCTCCGATGAGTGTTGATCCGTCTTTCATCGTTACATACACTGTATCTTTTGTATAGATTCTTTTCTTTCTCTGATCCCAGAAAACCGTTTGCATGGCAAACCTTTCGTTTTCATTGGTCGTAATTCTCACATCGCCTCTGGCTTCATAAAATTGCTTGTAATCGTAGAATTTGGCGTATTTCGCTTTGATCGTTCCCGGTGTTTTGGGCTTCTTTTTATCGAAAAAAAGAATATTCACGCCCTTTCTCGCTACAGTATAAGGACTGTCAATAAGCTCATATTTTTCAATAATGGGAGCTTTCGCCCGCATGGTTACAAAACCAGAATCCCGTTGAATAATATTGGCATTGTTGATGATCTGTGAGGCAAAATTTTTATTGTTTTTACCTTTATTATTGGTAAGGTCTTCCTCACAGGATGTTAGCATAAAAAATATAGCACAACTAAAAAGGTATGCTATATTTTTTTTATATGATATATTTCTGAAGAACTTCATCTTAGTTGTAAAGAGTCTTTCTGAACCATTTATCTGCAAAATTGAAACCAACCCTTAGGTTAATAAAGTTTTGGTTGATAAGGTTATTTTTAAGGGTACCTCTTTTTCCGACTTCAAGACCCAGCTCAAGACCACTCATTCTGGTTATGCTGCTGTTTTTGAATGGAAGAAGAACTCCTCCTGAAACCCCGAATTTATTAATGTTCTGTCCGGCAATCTGTAAGCTTCCTTTTTCATAAAAAGCTCCGTAACGATAAACAATTCTGGAAAAATAGCTTCTGAAGTTATTGTAATTCGGCAAATACCATCCTCCGGCAGAAATTCTGTAAGAGTCCTGAAGATCTAAAGATTGTCCGAAATAAGCAATGCTTTCTCCCTTTTTATAATCTCCCTGAAGAGACAAAAACCATTTGTTTTCTTCACCATATCCAATTCCTACAGATGCCTGTAGCGGCATAAGATTTTTAGAGCTGGTGCTTTTCTTCTCAATAATACTTTCGTTGGCTTTTTCCGTTTTTGCAATATCAGAATAGAAATAGGTACTGTTTACGTAATCCGTTGTCATATTGCTGGTATTACCAAACGTAGTTGTTGCACCAATTGTGAGCTTTCTATCGGTACTGGTATTCAGGTTCTGGTAGCTTGCTCCTAATGTAAAGTTGAAATTTTTGATGCTGTTTTTAGTCTCATAACCGTTGATAAGCTCTGCACTGGAATAAGTAAGCTCATTCAGATCATAAAGGTTACCAAAATAGTAGTTGGCTCTGGCTCCTACCGCTAATTTATCATTGACTTTATAACCTAATGCAATTTGTGCAGTATTCAGTGTTCCGCTTCCTTTGAATCTGTTGGCTCTTTTATCGTATACTACACCATTTGCGTCGGTAATGTCATCAATATGCACAATTTCATAACTCTTAGAGCTGTAAGGCTGGTAAGAAAGACCCATTTTCAGTTTTGGGGATAATGGAAAAGCCAGGGAAATATTGGATAAATACGTTGAATGCTTGGTAGACTTCGTATTATTATAATCTGTTTTGAAGTAATTGTTTTCGTTGGTAGCTTCAAGCTTGATACTTGTCAGCTCGAAATTAGCATTGTTTGCAGGGTTTGCAAAGTTGAAATTACTGGTAAAATCGCTTATGAAAGCGGTAGATATACCTCCCATTGAGGTCGTTTCGATCGTATTATCATATTTAATATCCCCGATTCCGTAGGTCGCATAAGGTGAATTACTCAGATTCTGCGCGTTTAGGAAGTATCCGACTGATATTAATGATAGTACAAAGATTTTTTTCATTCTTTATTTTTAAAACAATGCGCAAATATCTTAAATATTAATGAATTGTAAAAATTATAAGAGGTTAAAGTTTGTTAAGGGCGATGAATAGATGTAATTACGGTTAATGATGAATTGTCAATCTGCCTTGCTTGCAAAGATTTATGCTGTACTAAAATCGATATTGTTGAAATTTAGCATTCTTAAGCACATGAAAATTCACATTCGAAGTAAAATTCACATTCCAAAAAATCTTTATCTTTGAACCATGAATTGGGAGAACATTGCCGGACAGGAAAATCTGAAAAAACTTCTGAGGGAAAGTATTGCCGATAACAGAGTAAGCCATGCCCAGCTTTTCGTTGGAAAAGAAGGGTATGGAACGTTGCCTATGGCACTGGCCTATGCCAAAGAAATCTTAAGCGGCGAAAACGAACATGCGGCTTCAAAAGTAGAGCATCTCAACCATCTTGATCTTCATTTCAGCTTTCCGGTTTTTACCGACAACAGGAATTCTTTAAGCAAAAATAAATTTGAAGAATTCCGGGAGATGATTATCAATTCTCCATATTCCAGCTATGACGACTGGACGGCTTTTCTGGAATCTGAAAACAAGCAGCTTTTTATTTCTGCCGATGAAATTGATGACCAGAACCAGAAATTTTCCTTGAAAAGTTTTGAAGGCGGAACAAAGATCCTTATCGTTTGGCGGGCCGATAAAATGAACATTGCTGCCGCCAATAAATTCCTGAAGTTTTTAGAAGAGCCTCCTGCAAAAACCGTAATCATTCTTACTGCAGAAACAACCAACGATATCCTTCCTACTATTCTTTCCAGAACCCAGGTTGTGGAAGTTCCGAGAATAACTGATGAAGATCTTGAAGAATATCTTAAAAAGAATTTTAATATTCCTGAGGACAAAATAGGAGAGGTTATCCACCAGGCGCAGGGAGATCTTAATGATGCGCTGAAGCTAATGCAGTCGGGAACTAAAAGCGATGAGTTTGAAAAGCTTTTCATTCAGTGGGTGAGAGACGCTTTTATGGTTAAGAAAAAGCCTGAATTCCTGAAGAGCATTATTTTATGGGCACGGGAAATTGCAGGCTGGAACCGTGAAAAGCAGAAAAATTTTCTCAATTATTGCTCAGAAATTTTCCGGCTGGCCCTATTGCAGAATTATCAGTCGGAAAACCTGGTTTATAAGAAAATTGATGCGAACGGATTCAACTGGCTCGGATTTTCAAAATTCATTAGCGGAGCCAATATCGAAAGCATTCTGGAAGAAATCAGCACTGCCGATCTTCACCTTACAAGAAACGGAAACCCGAAAATCGTGTGGACTGATCTGGGAATAAAATTATCAAGATATATTCATAAAAACACATAAAAAATCCGACTTGCAAGTCGGATTTAATGTTACAATTAAGCAGTTTTCTTTGCTTTTTTCTCTTTTGTACTTTTAGCTTTGGCGTTATTTTGTGCTGCAGATGCCTTTTTTTCACATCCTTTGTGATATTCTGCATTGGTTTTTTTGCCTGCTGTAGAACAATGCTTTTGATCTTTTCCTGCACAGCATCCTTCTTTTTCCTGTGCAAAACCCAAAGTAAATACGCTTACTAAAGCTAACATTGAAATGATTTTTTTCATCTTGAATTTTTTTAATTCTCAAATATAACAAATTCAGCATATTAGATTTAACCAATATTAAAAAAAAATTAAATTTAACATAATATTCAATCAAACGTTTGATTATTTAAAAAACGATTGTACCTTTGCATCCTCAAAATGAGAATAAGAATGGTTTCAAAAGAAGAAAATATACTCTTCGCTGCCGAAAAGCTTTTTGCTGAGAAAGGTTTTGAAGGAACTTCCACAAGGGAGATTGCCAAAGCAGCCAATGTAAATATTTCGATGATCTCTTATTATTTCGGTTCAAAAGAAAAGCTGTACGAGAAGCTGGTGGAATACAGAATGAATGAAGGGCAGTTTTTCTCAAAAGACATTCTCGAAAGAACGGATATTAATGAATGGCAGAAAATAGAGAAGATCGTGGATCAGTTTGCGGAAAGGGTAAGACATCAGAAATGTTTCTACCGAATTATGCAGAGAGAGCAGCTGCATACACAGAATCCTCATATCGTGGAGTTCCTGAAGCAGACGAAAATGGGATTTATTTCCATGTATTCAAAAATTTTGGAAAGTGGTCTAAAAAAAGGGATTTTTACAAAAAATCCGCCCATCTATCTTCTTCATTCCACTGTGAGCGGAACGTTATTTTATGCATCCAATGCCAAAGAAATGTACAAGGAATTTCTGAATAACACAGATGAAGAGGACGTTTTTGACGATACTTATTACACAGAGCTTAATACACATATAAAATACTTATTAAAAGACCTTTTAGGGTATGAAGAAAATAAATAACTCAGTTATTGCACTTGCTCTCTTTATAGGAGTTGCCAATGCAAATGCACAGGAGAAAAAAATGCTTACTCTTGATGAAGCTGTGCAGTTGGGTATTCAGAACAGCAAGAATCTTAAAATTGATGCGGCGAAAATCGAAGAAGCTACAGCAGACCTCCTGGAAGCCAAAAACCGGCAGCTGCCGGAGCTGAAAGTTTCAGGAAGCTATATGTATCTTCCGCTAAAACCTAATATCAATATCAAACTTCCCGGAGTTTCAGGAGATGGCGGCCCCGAAGTACATCAGGTAGCTTACGGATCTGCTAATCTCAGCGTTCCCATTTACAGCGGCGGAAGAATAAAATACGGTATCGAATCCACAAAATATCTGGTAGAAGCATCAAAATTAAGCACCGAAAATGATAAAGTAGCCATTGCCTACAATGTCGCACAGGCTTATAATAACTTGTTTAAAGCAAATCAGTCAATAAAAGTTCTCGAAGAAAATCTTTCCGCTTCCCAAAAGAGAGACGAAACGTTTCTTAAAATGGAAAACAACGGCCTTATCGCAAGAAACGACAGATTAAAGGCTAACCTTCAGACCTCCAATATAGAACTGCAATTGCTTGAGGCTAAAAACAATTATAATATCGCCAATATCAATATGGACCTTTTGCTTGGCATTCCGGAAACAACGGAAATTGAAGTGGATGAAAACTATATTGAAGAAGGAGAAGATATAAAAACAGTAGATTATTATATCAATACCGCAAGAGAAAACCGCAAAGACCTGCAGTCGCTCGACAAACAAAGACAGGCAGCAGCATTGGGAACGAAAGCGGCAAAAGCCGAAAATCTTCCTTCCATCGCTTTTACAGGCGGATATGTTGCGGCAGATATTCCTAAATTTTTAACGATTTACAATGCAGTAAATGTCGGGGTAGGAATTTCCTACAATTTATCAAACCTTTGGAAACAAAATTCTTCATTAAAGCAATCGAAAGCAAGAGAAATGCAGCTTGCGGCAACCAATGAATTATTGAATGATAATATCAAGCTTGATGTCAACAGAGAATACCAGAATACGGATTACACAAAAAAAAGAATTGCGGTATTCGAAAAATCTGCCGAGCAGGCCAATGAAAATTACAGAATTACAAAAAACAAATACGATAACGGTCTTGCCACGATGACCGAGCTTCTTGATGCAGATGCAGCCCAGATTGCAGCCAATGTAGGCGTGATCAATGCAAAGGCAGATGCGGCGCTGGCTTACAGAAAACTATTACAAACTACAGGAACTTTAATAACAAAATAAATTAAGAGCGATACCGAAATGGAAAATAATACTACACAGATAACAGAAACTAAAAAGAAAAAAAGTTTAGTTTTCCCTGTCATTTTAGCAATTGTCTTAATCGGCGGTGGAATCTACGGATACAGAGCTTATTCTTACGGACAGGTGCACGAGGAAACAGACGATGCGCAGATCACTTCTAATATGGCTCCCGTCATTTCAAAAATATCAGGATATGTAAAGGAAGTAAAAGTAAAAGATAACCAGTTCGTAAAAAAAGGAGATACCTTAGTTGTTTTAGACGACAGAGATCAGAAAATGGCACTTGAACAGGCCGAAGCTGCTTTGGCCACAGCAAAAAGCAATATCTCCAATGCACAGGCATCAACTACGGCAACTTCTAAAAATATAGGTTCGTCTCAAGCAGCGGTTACTACCGCCAATGCGCAGATTGAAGCAGCAAAAGTAAACGTCTGGAAAACTACCCAGGATTTAAAAAGATATGCCAATCTTGTGAAAGACCATTCCATTACAGAACAGCAGTATGAACAGGCTCTGGCAGCAAAACAAACTGCCGACAAGCAGCTGCAGGTACTCATTGACCAGAGAAACCAGATTGCGCAGCAGACTAATATTGCCTCTTCCCAGACAGCGGCGAGCTCACAGCAGATCAGCGTGGCAGGTTCTGTGGCCAAGCAGAGAGAAGTAGATGTGGAAAACGCAAGATTAAATCTTTCCTATACAGTAATTGTAGCTCCCGAAGACGGCTATGTAGGTAAAGTTCCTATTCAGGCAGGGCAATATTTACAGGCCGGATCACAGTTGTTTGCTTTGGTTAAAAATGACCAGAAATGGGTAGTGGCCAACTTCAAGGAAACCCAGGTGGATAAAATGGTAGAAGGGCAAAAAGTAAAAATTGAAATCGATGCTTTCCCGGACAGGGAATTTGAAGGGGTCGTAAGCTCTTTCTCTCCGGCAACCGGTGCTACATTCTCTATCCTTCCTCCGGATAATGCGAGCGGTAACTTCGTAAAAGTAGTGCAGAGGCTTCCTGTAAAAATTGATTTTGTGAATCTTGATAAAGCGGTAGCGAAAAGATTAAGAACAGGAATGAACGTAAAAGCAGAAGTTTCACTGAAATAAATATAAAGTGGATTGTCAATAATTGCGGAAGCCGCCTAATGCAGGAGAAACGAAGATGGTGTCGATCATGATGAAGAAATACATGATGAGGTGATCGGCAATGTTGCAGAAAAAAGAAGAGGCCGGCAATAATGTAGAAGGATAATTGATAATTCACTTTTAAAAAATAATATAAGAGAATTGTCAGTAAATGAAGGAGGAGTCAGTCATGAGGAAGAAATGAAGAGGATGATCATGCTGATGATGAGCTGAAGATGAAAATCAGCCGCCATGTGGAAATGTAATCAGGCTGATAATGAAGTTGATATGAAGAAAAAGATCATATGAAATGCTGAAATGAAGCGGTATCACTGACCATCATGAAGAAGAATATTGACAATTCACTTTTTAAATTAAGATTTTTTGGGATTCAGAATGACATTTAATGAAGGATGAATTTTTTTTCATAAAACCTGAATTTAATTAATAATGAATAAAGTTAGTTCGTTAAAAACTTGTTCTTATTTCAAGAAGTTTCTGGATCTCAGAATCTCTTAATTTTTAATACTATTAAAACAAACATGCAAGATTCATTAGTAGAATATGGAGCCCGAAGAGTAATCATCACGATTACAGCCATTCTTTGTGCTTTGCTTGAAATTGTGGATTCCACGATTGTAAACGTTGCCCTTAATGAGATGAAGGGAAACCTCGGAGCCACACTTTCCGAGGTAGGGTGGGTCATTACGGCGTATGCGATCGGGAATGTAATTGTTGTGCCGATGACGAGCTGGCTTTCTCAACAGTTCGGACGAAGAAATTACTTTGCGGCATCCATCATTATATTCACCGTATTCTCCTTTCTTTGCGGAAACGCTACCAACATTTGGGAACTGGTATTTTTCAGGCTGATGCAGGGAATTGGAGGAGGAGCTTTGCTGGTAACTTCACAAACCATCATCACGGAATCTTACCCCATCGAAAAAAGAAGTATGGCACAGGCCATTTATGGTCTGGGGGTAATCATCGGCCCTACGCTGGGTCCGCCGCTTGGAGGCTATATCGTGGATAATTTCAGCTGGCCTTATATTTTTTATATCAATATCCCCATCGGAATTGCCGCAACATTAATGACGTTACAGTTTGTAAGAAGCCCGAAATATGCTGAAAAAAGAAAAATTTCTGATGTCGACTGGATCGGGATTGCTTTACTGGCGATTACCGTAGGTTCTTTACAGTTTATCCTGGAAAGAGGACATGAAGAAGATTGGTTTGAAAGCGGAATGATTGTAACATTCACCATTTCGGCGGTCTTAGGATTTATACTTTTCTTATGGAGAGAGCTTACCTTTAAATATCCTATTGTGGAATTGCGGGTACTGAAAAACGGTAACCTGAGGATTGGAACCGTCATGTCTTTTGTTCTGGGATTCGGGTTATACGGATCTACCTTTATCGTTCCTTTGTATACGCAGAGTATTTTGGGATGGACGGCACTTCAGTCGGGGGCATTAATGATTCCTGCAGCGTTAACTACGGCTTTCATGATGCCGATTATCGGAAGGTTATTGTCGAAAGGGGCAAAACAGCAGATTCTGGTTTCTTTAGGATTATTCATTTTCTTTATCTACAGTTTCTGGGGATACAAAATATTAACGCCGGATACCAGTAAAGATGCCTTTTTCTGGATGCTGATTGTAAGAGGAGCCGGTCTTGGATTATTATTTATCCCGATTACATCACTTTCTTTAAGTACATTGAAAGGACAGGAAATCGGTCAGGGGGCAGCCTTCACCGGGATGATGAGGCAGCTTGGAGGTTCTTTCGGGATTGCAGCCATTACGACTTTTATTGCTAATGCCGGACAGAAATACAGGCTGAACCTGATTTCGCATCTCGATGAAAATGATTTTGCCGTTCAGCAGCGGCTTCAGGCTTTAAAAGGAAGCTTTATGGCAAAAGGAATGACTCCCGATGCCGCCATGAATGCCGCCTACAAAATGCTTGATCTCACGGTAACGAAACAGGCGACGGTACTTTCCTATATGGATGTATTCCTCTATCTGGGCGTGATTTTCCTCATCTGTATTCCGTTTATTCTCTTTATTAAAGAAAGAAAAAGCAAACAGAAGATTAATCTGAGTGAAGCGATGCATTGATGTAAATATAAAACCTCCAATCGGAGGTTTTTTTATGGCTGATGAAAGTTGATATTACTTTGAAATATGATTTTAAGAATGTCATTGGTTTAGTATAGCAAAAAATCAGAAGCAAAAGATATTTCATGATATCAATTAATTTATTTTGAATCGAAAATACATATTTTTTAAGAGTTAGAAAGAAATCTATTGATATAAAAATTTTCTCCTGCCATACAGTTGTCATCATTCCCGCTTATATTTGTATTATAAAATTATCTTCATTAAGAGTTTTTAAAAATCAAAAAGAATTAATTTCACTAAACAATATTATGAGTTATTGCGCAGCCATAGACAGAATGCAACCCGAAAGCAGGAGGGCACTCCATAAAAATTACCACGACAACCATTACGGGTTCCCGATTCACGATGACAATGAACTATTCGGAAGGTTGGTGATGGAGATCAATCAGGCAGGACTTAGCTGGGAAACGATCCTTAAAAAGGAAGAAGGTTTCAGAAAAGCGTATGACAATTTTGATATTCAGAAAGTTGCCGCTTATGCGGAAGTAGATCGTGAAAGGCTGTTAAACGATCCCGGAATTATCAGAAATAAATTAAAGATAAATGCAGCCATAGAAAACGCAAAAACCATTATCGAATTACAAAAAGAATTCGGGTCATTTGAAAAGTGGCTGGAACACCATCACCCGAAAACACTTCCGGAATGGATGAAGCTTTTCAAGAAAACCTTCAAATTTACAGGTGGTGAAATTGTGAACGAATTCCTGATGAGTATCGGGTATTTAAAGGGTTCTCATGCGGAAAATTGTCCGGTATACGAAAAGGTGCTACAGCAAAATCCGAAATGGCAGGAAGTTGAAGAATCTTACTATTGAGATGATAAATTGAACCATTAAGATGTATTTAAGAAGTTAAATTGAATGAAGTTATTCGGATACTTTTAAATAAATTTTGTTTAAAATATCTTCAGATATTTCATCTTCATTGCTCTTAATTCCTTCACCAAAACTTAATGATTAATATACACTGACGTCATTTCGAGAATCTTTTGAAAAAAGCGTATCGAGAAATTATAAGCACCATTCCCAGGTTCTCGATACATTTTTCTCCGCTGCGCTGCGAAAAAAACTCGAACTGACGTTAAATTAATTCCATTTGACTTTTCAGCCGTTCGGTGAGCATCGTGATAATTCTTTTGTTAAAAACATTCTTGTCTAAAATATAGACTTCCATCTCTTCAGCAGTAAACATTCCTATAGTCATTCCGATGAATAAATTTCTCAGTGCATGATCCTTCCGGTGACTCTGATCAATGAAAATTATTTTCTTATCTGTTGTTAAAGAATTAAAATCTGGTATTTTGGACACCGCATAATTCTGAAACAGCATAAAGTAAATTTCATTTTGTAATTTCAGGACAGGCCGGAGCGTCTGGCTTTGAAAAGCTTCCGTCTCACTTGTATTGCCTGATACAGGAATTGATAATTGTTCTCTGAGGTCTGTTTTGTCTGGCATTTTGTTGTTGAAAATTTAATTTTACCCCACTGTTTTCGTATCCTCCTCCTTCAGAATCTTTTTCTCCTTCATAGAAAGCATCATCCGTTCGCATTTATAGCTTTCCCAGTCGAAATTATTAAGAAAATCAAGGGCAGCCTGGAAACCGCGGTTGAAGAGCTCTTCTTTTTCGTCCTTTTTCATAAAGAAGTTCAGCCAGCTGCTGCTCCCGCAATTTACGGTCTGGATGCTGAACAGGTGATAGAACGTATGTTTGGTAAGGAAAGTTTTATCATTAAATCCTTTTAAAGTGCTGATCATATTTCCGGCGTAGGAGAGGGGAGATTTCAGAATTTCCGAAGCTGTTTTTCCTTTTTCTGAAAGAAGATCAGAATCACTGGTAAGCTGTACCCCGAACAAAGGCATTCTCGGATAAAAAATATCGGTTGCATGGAAAAGGTCAATCGGGAAATTGGAAATACTTCCGCCATCAATAAAAACCCCGGCGGGATTAATGTTTTCGGGGATGGTATTCATCCAGAATTTCCAGGCATATTTCACAGAATCATCATTTTTATTAATCGCTTTCTGCATCGGCTCGAAAAAGAACGGCACTGACATGGAAGCACGCACAAATTCCGCCGGACTGATGTGCTTCAGCTCCTCTTCAGACCAGTATAAATTGGCCATTGTAGGAAGCTCCACTTTTATTTTAGCATTAATATCGGTAGTGATCACGATATATTCCGATTTCAGGAGATAAAAAGGATCTTTTTTATAATATTCATTGTTTACCGTACTGTCATAGAAAATTTTATACCTGATTTTGTCGATATGTTCCAGATTGTTGATGCGGATCTCTTCAATGCTTTCCAGTGCCTTGTTGTAATACTGCATTTCGTTTCCGTAACGGTAGGTGAGGTTGAGGTCGTCTCCTTTTTTGATGAACTTTTCATTAAGGTCAGCTACTGTTTTGATCCCGAATGTATTCAAGGCATCTTTCATAGTTGCCAGAAAAGTATTTCCCGGGTTTAGCCCTGAATTTCTTTTCTTCAGATCAGTATAAAATTTTGCAAAAAATAAAGCCCCAACAATTACCAACAGCATCGGAATCGAGAAGAGAATTTTCGTCTGCCAGATTTTTTCTGTCGGATACACAAATGCCAGGATTCCGAAAAAGAGAAGAATTCCTATCGCAAGAAACGCATTGATTTTCAGGAAATTTTTATTATTCAGCATCGCATGAATTGTTGTTCTTACGTACGCTTTTCCGTCCATAAAATCGGCAAAATTCCAGCTGAAAAGAATGTCTTTAATGGTTTCGCTTTTGGCATCTTCTTTTGATTTGCATGCAGCAATGAGAATCGTATTAATAGCTCCTGCACTGGTTCCTGCTATTTTAAGAAAACGGATCCCGAAGATTTCCAGTCCGTAAAGATAGCCAACCAGAGCACTTCCCCAGACGCCGCCTCCTTCCTGTACAAATTCTACATATTGATTTCCTTCGGCATCCAATAGATCGGAAAACTCCTTCGCCGAAATACGGTCGTGCATTGCAGCCAGCTTTTCTTTAGACTCTCTTGAAAGAACATCTTCTTCCAGTATTTTTTTAAGGATTTCAGGTTTCATGGTGCTTGTGAATTGGTTAGTTTTTAAAGTGCGCTAAAATTTATGATGATGTTAAAATTAATAATAATCATGATATTTTCCGCACCGTATTTTCACGATAACCGAAGCCGTATATTACCATTGTTTTCTTCTTGCATAGATGAACGTGCAGATCACTACCAAAGCCATTACTCCAACTGTGAAAAAATAGCCGTACTTGGTGTGCAGTTCCGGCATATTGTCGAAGTTCATTCCGTAAAGACCAGCGATAAAGGTAATCGGTAAAAAATAAACGGAATAAATGGCCAGCACTTTCATGACCTGATTGGCTTTCTGATCAGACAACGCCAAGAACATGGAAATAAGGTTGGTGATCTGGATGTTCAGGTGGTCAAAATCTGCCACAACATCTTTATGCTTATCCTTTAAATCAGAGATTTCAGAATCCTGAAGGTCTAATAGCTTAAATTTGTCAATGGCATCAGCCGAAATGGTAAGAACCCTGGAATTCAGTCCCGATTTTCTTTTCAGTCTGTATAATCTTTTGATCTGATTGGTGTGATTGGTATTTTTAAGGAAGATTTCCGTCTCAATATTATCCATCGTCTCAAAAAGGCTTATAGATTCATCATCAAAGCTTTTCATAATCAGGAGAGCAAGTTTCAGAGCTATTTGATCGGGAGTAGTTTCAATATTACGCTGAGAAATCTGCCTTTTAGCCTCCATAAGGCTTTTGTTTCTCATCCGATGGATGGTTACAATGGTTTTGCCCACAAGGAAAATACCGATTTTGGTACTGATATCACTTATCGTATTGAGGTTTTTACGTTCCTGTTCCGTACTTTCACGAAGCAGGAAAAATTTCACTTCACCGTCTTCTTCATATTTAGGAAGGTGGTTCGGATCGAGGGTGTCTTCCAGCAGAAGATTATTGATCTCGTATCTTTCATGTAAAAATTTCAGGTCCTCCGCAGAAGGAGCTTCCACATCTACCCATTCGCACTGGGAGTCTCTGTAAATGGTCTCAATTGGCATATCGTAAAAATAGTAATATTTTAAAAAACTATGTATTAAATAAGTTTTATCTTTGTCAAAATTAAAAAACTATATGATTAAAAGTACAATAAAAGGAATCGGATTCCATGTTCCGGATAACATTGTTACGAATGATGATCTAGCACAATTAATGACCACCAATGATGAATGGATTACGGAGAGAACCGGTATAAAAGAAAGAAGACACCGTAAAAACAGGAATGATTCCCAGGAAACTACTGCTTATTTGGGTTTCAAAGCTTCCGAAAAAGCAATCGCTAACGCCGGACTTACCTCAAAAGATATCGACTATATTATTTTTGCCACTCTTTCGCCGGATTATTATTTTCCGGGATGCGGTGTTCTGCTTCAGGAAATGTTGGGATGCGATACCATCGGAGCGTTGGATGTAAGGAACCAGTGTTCCGGATTTGTGTATGCGATGAGTGTTGCCAATGCTTTTATTAAAGCTGGGAATTATAAAAATATCCTGGTGGTCGGTGCAGAAATTCATTCTTTCGGACTTGATTTTTCGGATGAAGGAAGAGGCGTTTCCGTGATTTTCGGTGATGGGGCAGGGGCGATTGTGCTTTCGGCATCAGAAGATGAAAATGCAGGTGATATTTTAGCCGTAAATATGCATTCTGAAGGAAAATTTGCAGATGAGCTCTGTACACAGTTTCCGGGATCTAAATATGGATGGAGCGACAGGATGAGAAAGGAGCCTGAAAACGTAACGAACAAAGAAGTATACCCAATTATGAATGGAAATTTCGTTTTCAAACATGCGGTCACAAGATTTCCTGAAACCATGCAGGAAGCTTTGGATAAAGCCGGAAAGACTGTTGATGATCTGGATATGTTCATTCCGCATCAGGCCAACCTGAGAATTGCCCAGTTTGTACAGCAGAAATTCGGGCTTCCGGATGAAAAAGTCCATAATAATATCCAGAAATACGGAAATACAACGGCAGCATCAATTCCTATTGCTTTGAGCGAAGCGATTGAAGAAGGAAAGATCAAAAGAGGAGATCTTGTTTTGCTTTCGGCTTTCGGAAGCGGATTTACCTGGGGAAGTGTTTTGTTTGAATATTGATAAGGTAATGATAAAAAAATCGGCGCGGAAAATTAATTTTCCGCGCCGATTTTTTTTTAGGTTAATTTCTTAAAGACTGTTCAGTAATTTTTCAGTATCAGTATAATCCTCACCCGATTTTTTTGCCAGTTCAATAGACTTTTCAGCCCAAAGCTTTGCATTTTTCTTATCGCCAATTTTGTTGTAAAGATTGGCTAAAGTATCGGTATTGACATAATTTTCACTTTTCTTAACCGATTCCTGCGCCCATGTTACGGCCTTTTCAAGAGATGATTTACTGGTTACATTTTCAAAGAAATTCCATGCAATAGAATTCAGCTCTTCTGAAGAGGAAGCTGATGGATCTTTGTACAACTCAATGGTTGTCTTTTCGTACGTATCAATATCTTTATCCTTCAAAGCTCTGCTTGCTTTTGCTCTTTTAAGGATTCTTTCCGCTTCGTCTTTGGTTAAAAACTTTTGGGTTTCCACCATGAATGCACCATCATTCCATTTTTTCGTTTCAGCATTGTATGCTTTTCTGATGGCAGTATTCACTTTTATATTTTTATCAAAAGCTTCATATCTTTCTGCAGGAAGGATCTTGGTAATCTCTGCTTTTTTAGCTAAAAACGTTTTGTATAGCGGACTATCTGTACTCTGCGTTGCAGAAAGCAGCATCTGAATATCCTCTCTGTCCAGTTCTGTTTTTCCGCTGAAATAACGATCCATTACTCTGGCAGCAAATTCAGCATCATTGTACATGGTAAGGCCGGCAAGATTTTTCAGGAATTCAGGATCTTTTTCTCCATTTTCAAATTTCTGCTTTAAAGCTCCTAATCTTTTATTCGGATCTCCGGCGTCTTTTGCAAACTGGATAAAGTCATTTTCCTCAACATATCCCAAGGTTCTGTGTACCACTTCACCATTTCCGTCTACGAAAAGGTAGGTTGGGAATGCTTTTACGTTGTACTTTTTAGCAAGTTCTACTCCTTCACCTTTTTCCATGTCGATCTTCGCATTCACGAAATGGGAGTTATAATAATCGCCTACGGCTTTCTGTGGAAAAACATTTTTTACCATAAGTTTGCATGGGCCGCACCATGAAGCGTAAGCGTCGATAAAAACAAGCTTGTTTTCTTTTTTTGCTTTAGCGAGAATCGTTCTGAAGTTGGTATCTTCAAATTTAATTCCCTGTGCAAAAGCCAGTGCTCCGATGAAAAGAGCTGAGAATATGGTTAATTTTTTCATAAAACTTTTTATTGATTGCAAATGTAATAATTATGTTAACAAATCAGTCTCTACCACATAAAAATTGTTACAGCTTTCATTGGATTATTTTCTTGGGTTGAGGTTAAATTTTTTAATTAAATATGATGAATGGAAATTATTTTTAAATTAAATTAATTTTTTCATAAAAAATCCGCAGAAATTTCTGCGGAGCTGTTATTTTGTAACCGATGAATCTGATTTCACTGCTGCACTGTCAGGGGTATCCATTTCGGAATTTGCAGCAGCAGTTTCGCCCATGCTGTTTCTCATATATTCCTTGTTTCTTTCTTCTTTAAATTCTTCCCTGTTTTCCTTTTTTTGTGCGCAGCTTCCTAAAAACAATGCTGTAAAAACGGCTGCTGTGAATAATTTCGTCATAATAATAATTTTTTTGTTTAGGTATAATCAAATATAGTTATTAAAGATAAAGATAAAATGTAGATTGATAATAATTTTAGCAATTTTATCCGATTTTGTATATCAAAAACTTAAAGAATATAAAATAGAAATCTAATATGTCTTTTTAAAACCTTATACAATCTTAATGTTTAAACTTTTATTATAAAGTGTGTATAACATAATCTGAAAACTAAAAATCCCCAAATTTTCATTTGAGGATATTCAATTTACGTTAAACTATTATTATTTAACAGTAGTTGCTGAATCCATTTTCATTGTTGTACTGTCGGGAGTAGTAGTTGTTGTTGTACTCATTGTATCCGTTGTAGCAGGTGCCATACTCTGTGTGGTGTCTACTGCCGTTGAATCGGTACTGCTGTTTGACATGGAAGATTCCTTTGTTCCGCAACTTACTGCTATTACCCCTAATGCTGCGATTAACATTAATTTTTTCATAATACTTTGTTTAGTGTGAGTAAAACACCAATCAATAATTATTCCGAAAATGTTACAAAGAATATTAAATATTCAATTATATAATTTAATTATTGTTAACAAATATAAAAAGCTCCGGAGTGAATCCGAAGCTATATCTCAGTGAACAATAAAAATTACTCATTGTTCATTAATCATCATTTATCCTAAATACGGATATTTATAATCTTTTGGAGAAACAAAAGTCTCTTTTACAGATCGTACAGACGTCCATCTCAATAAATTCATTTTAGAACCTGCTTTATCATTGGTTCCTGAAGCTCTGCCACCACCGAAAGGCTGCTGACCAACAACAGCGCCGGTTGGTTTATCATTAATGTAAAAGTTCCCTGAAGCATTTTCCAACGCTTTGAACGCTTCATTGATGGCATATCTGTCCTGTGCAAAAACAGAACCTGTTAGTGAATACGGAGAAGATGAATCAACCAGCTCAAGTGTTTCTGCCCATTTTGAATCTTCATAGACATACACCGATAAAATTGGGCCGAAGATTTCCTCTACCATACTTTCGTACTGAGGGTTCGTTGTTTCAATTACGGTAGGATGCACGAACCAGCCTTTAGCATCATCGCATGTTCCTCCGATTATTACATTTGCCTCATTTGAAGAATTCGCTCTGTCGATATATCCTTTACATTTTTCAAAAGAATTCTTGTCGATTACAGCGTTTACAAAATTAGACGGATCTTCCGGTGAACCGATTTTAATAGAATTGATTTGAGTTTCCATTACTTTTTTCACGTCAGCCCAAAGAGACTGTGGAATATAAGCTCTTGAAGCTGCAGAACATTTTTGTCCCTGGTATTCAAAGGCTCCTCTCACCAAAGCTGTTGCCACGGCCTCAACATTGGCTGAAGGATGTGCAATTACAAAATCTTTCCCTCCGGTCTCCCCGACAATTCTCGGATATGTTCGGTAATTATGAATATTGTCACCAATCATTTTCCACATTCCTTGGAAAACTTTGGTAGAACCTGTAAAATGAAGTCCGGCAAAATCTCTGTGTGCCAATACTTTTTCGGCTGTTTCTTTTCCGTCTGTAAAGATCATATTGATAACTCCGGCAGGAAGTCCTGCCTCCGTTAAAACATCCATGATTACTTTCGCAGAATAAACCTGTTTATCAGAAGGCTTCCAAACCACTACGTTACCAAGCATTGCCATACAGGTCGGTAAATTTCCAGAGATTGCTGTAAAATTGAATGGTGTTACTGCAAAGCAAAACCCTTCCAATGGTCTGTATTCCACTCTGTTCCAGATTCCTGCATCGGAAACCGGCTGTTCGGAATACATTTCCGTCATGAATTCTACGTTAAATCTCAAAAAGTCAATGAATTCACAAGCCGCATCAATTTCAGCCTGATGAACATTCTTAGACTGTCCGATCATCGTTGCAGCATTGATAACATCTCTGTAAGGTCCGGCCAAAAGATCAGCAGCTTTTAAGAAAATGGCCGCACGATGTTCCCAACCCAGTTCATTCCATTGCTTTTTTGCAGCCAGGGCAGCATTAATGGCATCATCCACATGCTGCATGGTTCCTCTGTGATAAAATCCGAAATCATGTGCATGATCCTGAGGCGACTGAAGCTGAACTTTATCTTCTGTTCTTACCTCTTTACCGTTGATGATCATTGGGATTTCTATCTTTTCAGCCCACATTTTTTTGTATTGAGCGATAAGGCTTTTTACTTCCGGAGTTCCCGGTGCATAAGAATTTACCGGTTCATTTACCGCAAATGGTACTTGCGAAATTGCTTTAGACATATTAGTTGTATATTTTTTTATTTGCTAATGATACAAATTTACAACAATTATTCGGGTCGGAGATAATGTGTGAATCTTGAATTTTACTTCGCAATATAATGGTGAATTTTCAATTTATGAACTTATCAGACTGCTGATTCACTTTTAATATTTTACCTTTCACATCAAAATCCCATTAGATTTTCTCAGTTTCCAGAATTTTCAAGACTAATTTTTCTTCGTGGGTTAAATCTGCTTTTCCGTCATTTTCCTCGATTTGTTCTAATTCATCAAGGTATTTTTTAATGGTATTATTTTCGTAAAGATTAATAACAAGCGGGTGAACATAATATTTTCTGCACACCGTACTGGTATTTCCAAGATGAGAAGCAACTATTTCCAGTGCTTCTTTTACCTTTTTCTTATATTCCTTATGGGTTTCGGCATAGCCTATTTCTTTAAATGCGATCAAAGCACTTACTGTTCCCGACCAGGTTCTGAAATCTTTTGCCGTAAAGTCTTCACCGCTTATTTCCTTGATATAATCGTTTACCATGCCGGAATCTACAGTGTGCCGGTTTCCGTCTTCATCAATGTATTGGAAAAGCTCTTTGCCCGGAATCTCCTTACATTTCTGGATCAATTTTGACAATCTTTTGCTCTTCAGGTCAATGTCATGCATTACACCTTTCTTTCCTTTAAAATGAAATGAAATTTTTTGTCCCTGAACTTTCACATGCTTTCCTTTTAAAGTAGTTAACCCAAAAGAACCGTATAGTTTTTCATATGCATTATTTCCGATTCTGATATTGGTCTTTTGCATCAGGCTTACAATTAATGCTAGAATTTTTCTCTTGTCGAAATTTCTTAATGCTAAATCCTTCTCTACCTGAAGCCTTATATTTGGCAACGCATATCCAAACTGTAGCATCCTATAAAATTTAGTGTGATTTCGCAGGGCACTCCATAAAGGATGATATCGGTATTGTTTCCTTTTTTTTACGTCAAATCCTGTTGCCTGAAGATGGCCGTTATCAAGGGCGCAAATCCATACATTTTCCCAGGCTGGTGGAATTACCAGTTTGTTAATTCGTGAAATTTCATCTTTATCCCTGATCTTTTCGCCATCTTTATAATAGGAATATTTTTTTCCGGTTTTTTTACGGGTAATCCCGGCGGTTTCTGCATCGGAGGTATAAATAAGATGTACCGCCTTTGCAGATGCTACCGGATCTTTCATAATTTTAACAATCTTGGCAGGCTTTAGATGGGAAATGATTTCTAAGTCTGAATTTTCCATATGATCTGGTTAAGAGTTCCTACCCCTTGAAAATAGCCATAAAATAATGGCTATTACGCCTACTACTAATATAATTCCCCACCACATTCCTGCTTTGAAGATTGTTTCTACTGCTTCGCAGCTCGTAAGTGTAAGTAATGTTAATATAGCAATACTAAAAAAGCTCCATTTTTTCATGATAATATTATTTTGGTGTTTATTATTTAAACTCTGTTCTGATCTGCTCTCCATTTTGTTATGGATCTTTTGATCTCGTCGCCTTTCATATTTTCTTTAATCGATTTTTCGAGCAAAATTTTGAATTCATCATCATAGGTAAAGCGTAAGGCTGCAATCTGCCCAAAGCTGAGCTTTTCTTCAGCATCATCAGACCTCAACCCAAAAATCTCAAAATATCGCTGCCTGAATTCAAGCCTCACGATACGGTTCTGAAGAACCAGCGCATAATGCTGCCTGAGCATAATAGCCAGATAAAAAATCAGGAAAATGACTACTGAAAACAAAATCCATGACAGCTGATTCTGTTCATCATTAAAAGCCTTATAAATTCCTATTCCTTCCAAAACAAATAATAAAGGAAGAAAAACAAAATGATGCGGAGCGTAAAACTTCCTGTGGTTTTTATAATTCTGACTTTCCATTTCACGTATATTGCAATAATCTTTCCAAAATGTTTCAATGTTTTATCTGAGATTATTTTTGAGTTAAAGAATGGGTAATCTGGGAAGTAAATTCATTAAAAAAGCGTTGCAACTTTTACAACGCTTAAAAATGGATAAGTTAAATGAAGCTGGTTTTATCTGCGAATAGTGACGCCACCATCAACCGAAAGATAAGAACCTGAAATATAAGAAGCCTCCTCTGAAGCCAGGAAAACAATGGCATTGGCTATTTCTTCAGCTTCCCCGATTCTTTGCAGTGGAACTGCTGCAGCGATCGCATTTTTAATATCTTCCGGAGTCTGTTGATTCATTGGGGTATCGGTTAATCCGGGAGCTACCGTATTTACCCGAATTTTTCTGTCTGCCAACTCGGTTGCTGCTGTACGCGCGATGGCGTCAACCGCACTTTTTGTTGCGGCATAAGCTCCCATTTGCGCATACCCGCTTACTGAAACGCCGGACGAAATAAGAATTACAGAAGCTCCTTCTGCTAAATGCGGAATAAGTTTTTGCAAGGTAAAAAACAGTCCTTTCACATTGATGTTGAACAAATCATCAAATACTTCTTCTGTTGTTTCTTCTATTAAATATTGTTTGGCAATTCCTGCATTCAGGACAAGTACGTCAATTTTATTTCTGCCTTCTGTCACTTCTTTTTCCAATGCTGCAATATCTGCCAATTTAGAAGTATCGGATGCTAAGGTTTTAAGCTTTGGGCTGTTAATGTTTGCTGATGCTGTATGCAGGCTATCGGCATTTCTGCCTGTTATCAAAACATTTGCTCCTTTTTCAATAAATATTTTTGCGGTTGCAAATCCAATTCCTGCGCTTCCGCCTGTAATCACTACATTTTTATCGGTGAAATTCATTTTTTTTAAATTTTTAATGATTGAAAATTAATTTTTGTCTAAGATTTTGAATGTATTGTTTTTGAAATCGATTTCTAACAATGCAAATGTAAACTGAATAAATTTATTTTAGTAACTTTGTAACTAAAAGTAACAGTAACTTTTGAGTAACAAGGTAACTTATGAAGGAAATAAAATGTTCTGACAACGACGGAAAAAGAAAACAAATTATGGCTGTTCATGATGCAATGGACGTCCTCAACGGTAAATGGAAAATTTCAGTGATTTCTTCGGTTTGCTATCACAATAAACGGCGTTTTTCTGATATTTTGAACGACGTGAAAGGTATTTCCAATAAAATGCTCAGCAAAGAACTGAAAGAATTGGAAATGAACCAGCTTATAACACGGATCGTTCTTGATACACAGCCTGTAACGGTTCAATATCAACTAACTGAGTATGGTTTAACTTTAAAAAATATCATAGACACATTAGCCGATTGGGGAACCGAGCATCGAAAAGTAATTGTTGGCAAGTAAAAAAGCTATAATATACTGACCAGCGAAATAATGTTATTCAGACTGTCGCAGTGTACAAAATATAAAATCACTAAAATAGGATTAAACACTTTGGGTAACCTTTAAATTCGTAACTTCACATCTTTAAAAATTATTCAGAAAATGACTTCAAAGGAAAAAATTGCTGCACTTCGTGAAGAAATGCTAGAAAATAATGTTGATGCATTTATCGTATATTCTGCAGATCCGCATATGAGTGAATATTTACCTGAGGAATGGCAGGAAAGAGCGTGGCTGTCGGGGTTTTTAGGATCTGCCGGTTTCGTGGTAGTTACCAAAGATAAAGCAGGGCTTTGGACAGACGGAAGGTATTTTACCCAGGCTGCCATAGAACTGGAAGGATCAGGAATCGATCTTTTCAAAGAAGGAATGGAAGGAACACCGAATTATATCGACTGGATTATTTCTGAAATTCCGGCAGAAGGAAGAGTGGCAGTTAATGCGCTCGCAACTTCGCACGCTAACTGGGAAATGCTTACAGAGAAATTAAATGCTAAAAATATTACGTTGGTTGATCTTCCGCTACTGGACAATATCTGGAAAGAAAGGGGTACACCTTCTAAAAACCCGATCTTCGTTCATCCGGTTGAAAGAGCCGGCAAATCGGTTGTAGAAAAAATTGCGGCCATCCGCCAGAAAATGGAATCGATGGAAGCCACAGTGCATGTTATTTCCAGTCTTGATGATGTAGCGTGGACATTAAATCTTAGAGGAAGCGATGTACAGAGCAATCCGGTTTTCCTGGGGTATATCGTTATCACAAAAAATGATGCAAAATTGTTCACCGATCTTGAAAAGCTTGAAGTAGAAGCAAGAAAACAGCTGGATGAAGCCTGGGTGAAAATGATGCCTTATGAAGAGTTTTACAACTGCCTGAAAGCATTCAGTAATGAAAAAGTATTGGTTTCCCCGAATAGCAATCAGTCTATTTTTGAAGCGTTAAAATCTGAAAATAAAATGATCAAGGCTCCGGTTCCGGGTAATTTAATGAAAGCCCAGAAAAACGAGACGGAATTGGAAGGTTTCAGAAAAGTAATGGTAAGAGACGGTGTTGCTATGGTAAAGTTTCTGTATTGGCTTACCCACAATGCCGGAAAAGAGCCGATGACAGAATATTCTATCGGGGAAAAGCTAAGGGATTTCCGTGCTGAAGGAGAAAACTTCGTGGGGGAAAGTTTCGGAAGTATTGTAGGCTATAAGAATAATGGTGCCATCATGCATTATTCTGCGAAGAGTGAAGGCAGCAAAGAGGTGACGAATGATGCAAGCATCCTGGTGGATTCCGGAGGGCAATATCTTGAAGGGACAACTGATATTACAAGAACTTTTGCACTGGGAGCTGTTTCTGATGAGTTTAAAAGAAACTCAACGCTTGTTTTGCAGGGAATGATCCGTCTTTCTATGGTGAAATTTCCTAAAGGAACCAGAGGCGTGCAGCTGGATGCAATTGCCAGGCTTCCGCTGTGGATGCATGGAAAAGATTTCAATCATGGAACGGGACACGGAGTGGGAAGTTTTATGAATGTTCATGAAGGACCACAGAATATCCGGAAAGATATGAATCCGCAGGAACTGTTGCCGGGAATGGTCTGCTCCAATGAGCCGGGATATTATGTGGAAGGTGAATATGGAATCCGCCACGAAAACCTCATCGCAGTACGGGAATCCGAAACAACGGATTCGGGAACTTTTTACGAGTTTGAAACGTTAACTTTCTGTCCGTTTTTTAAGGATACAATTGTAAAAGAAGTTCTTTCTGAAGATGAAATTGCATGGCTGAATGACTATCACAAAACCTGTGCGGATAAATTAGGACCTCATCTTGAAGGAGATGTTAAAGAGTGGTTTAATGAATTGGTGAGTCCGCTCTAAGGATATTTTTAATTTCCAAAGCTAAGAAAATATGAATCCGCCCGGCAGGAACTGCCGGGCGGATTTTCGTTGTACGCAACCGTATTTTTACGGTATTTTTTCTAGGGATTTTCCTGAATTCCCGGAGAATGATCTGCATTATATTTGTAACAGAAAATGAAAAACATCATTCATCTTCATATAACTTAGTAAATTCAAAGCAGTAATCACTTCAGTCCCTGAAGTGGTTTTTTTATTGAATGAATCAATTGAATTATCGTGCCGATTGAAGTAGCGCACTCCATCATAGCCCGGATTGCAGCAACTGTTTGAGCTCATTTAGATTGTTTCGGGGGGGGGGCGAAGCTGCCG
>NZ_JAYLAA010000048.1:0-62909 GCF_035819015.1 Chryseobacterium salviniae
TTGGGGGGGGGCGGCAGCTTCGCTGCCCCCGCCCCAAATTCTTATCCTTTCAAAGCAGCAATTTCATCCCTTAATTTTGCGGCTTTAATAAAATCCAGATTTTTCGCAGCGGATTCCATTTCTTTTTGCTTCTGCGCAATTACCTTTTCCATATCTTCGCTTGTATAGCTGGCTTTTGCTTCAGCAACTTTCTGAAGAATCTCTTTTTGAGTATATTTTTCGTCCGGGAAATCTTTCGTTCTTCCCACTAAGCTTTCAGATATTTTCTTATTTAAAGCAACAGGAACTTTACCGTGCTGTTTATTATATTCCATCTGTTTGGCCCTACGGTATTCGGTTTCATCCAGAGTGGCCTGCATAGATTTGGTAATCTTATCGGCATACATGATGGCTCGACCGTTAAGGTTTCTTGCGGCACGGCCCACCGTTTGAATCATGGATCTTCGGCTTCTTAGCATACCTTCTTTGTCAGCATCCAGAATGGCCACTAATGAAACTTCCGGTAAATCCAGACCTTCCCTTAATAAATTTACTCCAATTAAAACATCAAAAAGCCCCACTCTCAGATCCTGCATAATCTGGATACGCTCCAGCGTTTCAACATCAGAGTGAATATATCGTGTTCTGATTCCGAATTTTGTAAAATATTTAGTTAATTCTTCTGCCATTTTTTTGGTAAGAGTCGTTACCAGAACCCTTTCATCCAAATCTGCCCTTTTCTGAATTTCCTCCATTAAATCATCAATCTGATTGATCGTGGGCCTGATTTCTATAATCGGATCTAACAGACCGGTCGGACGGATGATCTGCTCAATATACGCTCCCCCGGTTTTTTCCAGCTCATAATCTGCAGGAGTAGCCGAAACATAAATAACCTGATTTTGGATTGCTTCAAACTCTTCAAATTTTAAAGGCCGGTTGTCCATTGCAGCGGGAAGCCTGAACCCAAATTCAACCAGAGATTCTTTTCTGCTTCGGTCGCCGCCATACATGGCATGAACCTGCGGAACCGTAACATGGCTCTCATCAATTACCATTAAATAATCTTTAGGAAAATAATCGAGAAGGCAGAAAGGCCTTGTGCCTGGCAACCTTCCGTCAAGATATCTCGAATAGTTTTCAATTCCTGAACAATACCCTAATTCCTTAATCATTTCAAGATCAAGCTCAGTTCTTTCCTGTAATCTTTTGGCTTCCAGGGGTTTTTCTATTGAATTGAAAAAATCAACCTGCTTTACCAGGTCATCCTGTATATTCCGGATAGCGCCATTCAATGTTTCTTTTGAGGTGACGAAAAGATTGGCAGGATAAATCTGAATCTGTTCAAAACTGGAAGTTACATTTCCGGAAACGGGATCAAAGCTCTGAATCTTTTCAATTTCATCTCCGAAAAACTGAATTCTCACCGCATTATCAGCATACGCCGGAAAAACATCAATAACATCTCCTTTTACGCGGAACGTTCCTCTTTGAAATTCATTTAGTGTCCTGGAGTATAAAGCGTTAACCAAAGAATGCAGCAGGGCTGTACGCGTTACTTTTTCCCCTATCGCTATGGAAATAAGAGATTTGTGAAACTCCGTGGGATTTCCGATACCGTAAATGCAGGAAACCGAAGCTACTATTAAAACATCTCTTCTTCCCGAAAGCAAACTTGCCGTAGCAGAGAGTCTTAGCTTTTCGACTTCTTCATTGATGCTGAGGTCTTTCTCAATATAAGTTCCGGTTGTGGCAATATAAGCTTCCGGCTGGTAATAGTCGTAATAACTTACAAAATATTCAACGGCATTTTCAGGAAAAAATTCCTTGAATTCCATGAAGAGCTGCGCAGCCAACGTTTTGTTGTGGGCCAGAACCAGCGTTGGCTTCTGAACATTCTGAACAACATTGGCTACCGTAAACGTTTTCCCTGATCCGGTAACTCCCATAAGGGTCTGGTATTTTTCACCAATTTTAATACCCTCAGTAAGCTTTTCAATAGCTTGTGGCTGGTCTCCGGTAGGTTTATATTCTGATTGAAGTTTGAATTGCATAGAAATTTGTGATCTTATTATAACAAAAATACGAAAGATATATTTGTTATTGAAAAGTATTCAATACCTCAAACTACTTATGGATGTAAATATTTCAGTAAATAAAATGCAATGAATGATAAATTAAGTATATTGATTCCATTGGCATTATTTTTCCATTCATTAGCAAAATCATTTAATCATAAAAATATGAAAATCAATAAATTTTACATTTCTGTGGTCAGCCTTTTCCTGATATTTTCTTCATGCAAAGAGAGCAAGGTTAATGCACAGCAGATGGGAAGTGACGGAAGCGTTGAAACAAAAGCGCCAAATTCTCCGGAATACAAACCTGCCTTTGCCGGACAGACAAGAATAAAGGCTGTAAAAACTTCAACGCCTTATCAGATTGAAATTTTAAGCAAGGATTTAGGAAAGCCTTGGGGAATCATCAATCTGCCTGACGGTAGACTTTTGATTACAGACAAAAGAGGTTATATGAACATTGTTTCCATTGACGGGAAACAAATCTCAAAAATTGAGGGTTTTCCAAAAGTTGATTCCAAAGGTCAGGGTGGAATGCTTGATGTAGCGTTAGATCCGGATTTTGCAACCAACAATATGATTTACTTTAGTTTCTCAGAACCTTATGAAAAAGGAAATCATACAGCGGTAGGAAAAGGAAAACTGTCTTCTGATTTCAAAACTATCTCTGATGTGAAAGTTATATTCAGAGCAACTCCAACATACGACGGCGATAAGCATTACGGCAGCAGGCTGGCTTTTGATAAAGATGGGAATTTATTTGTAAGCACAGGAGAAAGATCTGATAAGGAAACAAGAGTGTATGCCCAAAGAACGGATAATTATTTAGGGAAAATTTTAAAAATTACGAAAGACGGAAAACCGGCACCCGGAAATCCATTTATGGGCAAAGCAGGATTTAAGCCTGAAATTTATGCATATGGAATCAGAAATCCTCAAGGAATGGCTATTGACCCGAACGGAAATCTTTGGGATGTAGAAATGGGACCAAGAGGCGGTGATGAAATTAATTTAATCAAAGCCGGAAAAAATTACGGTTGGGGAGATGTCACTTACGGAATTGAATATTCAGGTGAAAAAATAAACTACGGAACTACCCAAAAAGCAGGAACCGAGCAGCCTGTTTATTACTGGGATCCGGTAATCTCTCCAAGCGGTGTCACTTTTTATACAGGTAATATTGATGAATGGAAGGGAAACCTGATGATCGGTTGCCTCAGCGGAGAGCATATCAACCGGATTGTGATGAAAGACAATAAAGTGGTTGGTGAAGAAAGGCTTTTATCAGATGAAAAAGAGCGTTTCAGGGATGTGCTGAATGGTAGTGACGGCAATCTATATGCTGTAACCGACAGCGGAAAATTATACAGAATTTCTAAAAAATAATCTTATGTAGTCTTTTATATAAAGGTTCGGGCTCAAAACGAAGTTTTGAGCCCGAACCGCTTTTAAGCTTCTTCAAGCTGAACCGTGAAATGTCTTAACAGATCCGGTTCCCAGGTTATTTTGTAACCTTTGGCAATTTCATCGCGTCTTTCATATACATTTCTGATAGCTGCTGCAATATAATCCATATGATTATTCGTATAGGTCCTTCTTGGGATCGCAAGACGTACTAATTCCAATTTTGGATAGCGGTTTTGTCTTGTTTCAGGATCTCTGTCAGCCAATAATGTCCCGATTTCTACGGTTCTGATTCCGGCTTCTTTATAGATTTCAAGTCCCAATGTTTGTGCAGGATATTCCGAGCGGTCAACTTTTGGAAGGAAATTCAGGGAATCAATGAAAACAGCATGTCCTCCGATGGGTTTCTGAACCGGAATTCCATATTCGATTAATTTATTTCCAAGATATTCTACCTGGGAAATTCTGCTTTCCAGATAAGCAAACTCAGTCGCTTCATCAAGACCAACTGCCAAAGCCGCCATATCTCTTCCGGCCATTCCTCCATACGTAATGAAACCTTCATAAATAATCGTAAAATTAGAAGCTTTTCTGAAAACTTCTTCGTTATTTAAAGCAATAAAACCTCCGATGTTTACCAGTCCGTCTTTTTTAGAACTCATCGTCATCCCGTCTCCGTAAGAGAAAATTTCCTTGCAAATTTCCTTGATGCTTCTGTTTTCCTGTCCGGCTTCTCTTTTCTTGATAAAATAAGCGTTTTCCGCAAATCTTGCTGAATCAAAAAATACTGGAATGCCATATCGGTCAGAAAGTTCTTTTACCGCCTTCATATTTTCTAGAGAAACAGGTTGACCGCCGGATGAGTTGCAGGTTATTGTGATCAGGCAGAAAGGGATATTTTCTTTAGGATACGTTTTATAAACTTCCTCCAATTTTTCAATATTGATATTTCCTTTAAAAGGATGAAGATCATTGATATCAAAAGCTTCATCTATCGTACAGTCGATAGCGTGGGCTTTTCTGAATTCAATATGTCCTTTTGTAGTGTCAAAATGAGAGTTTCCGGGCACAACATCCCCTTCTTTTACCAAAACGGAAAATAGTACATTTTCTGCAGCTCGTCCCTGGTGAGTCGGCAATAGATATTTAAAACCTGTGATCTTCTGAACGGTCTGGTGAAGCTGCTCAAAAGAACGGGAGCCTGCATAGCTTTCATCACCCATCATCAAAGCACCCCACTGTCTGTCGGACATTGCTCCGGTTCCGGAGTCGGTAAGGAGGTCAATGAAAACCTGTGAAGATTTAAGGTTAAATAAATTATAGTTTGCTTCCTTAAGCCATTGCTCTCTTTCTTCTCTTGTTGACTGGCGGATTTCCTCAATCATTTTAATGCGGAAAGGTTCCGCGTACGGTAAGTTCATGATAGTATTTTATTAGATTGTTTTGTAAGAAATTTTTATTTGAAATAATTTCAAATTCATCAAAAAGTAATGTGCTTTAAAGCCTTACTATTCAGGAGCTTTAAAGATATTGTCATCCGAGTGGAATCCTGCAACACCGCCGCTTACTGCAAATTTCATTGCAGAAGCCGCCGTCATACCCACTACCGGTTTGATGTTTTTTTCTTCCGTAACAATTACCCATCCTGAAATAGCGTAAGAATGGGGAAGGTAAACCGCAACATAATTGTGCTTTTCAACATCTGCCATTTCTTTCTGGGTGAGAAAACCGATTCTCCATATTTCAGGACTTTCGTTGGTTTTTACCCAGACAGGATGATTGAACTTTTTCTTATCTCCGACGAAGGACGACATAACGTCTTTTGTAGGAGTATAAATGTGCTTTACACCAGGGGTTTTTTCAAGAAGGCGATCCATGGCATCGAAAAAGAACCTTCCGACTACAAATTTATTTCCTAAATATCCTAAAACTGCTGTACATAAAATAGTTGAAATGAAAACAAGCCCGGGAATTTCTTTGGCTAACGACGGAATGATATTATCAATAGATGTAACCACATACCAGATTACAAACATTGTCAGTCCGATAGGGCCAATGATTACTAATCCCTGAAAAAAATTCTTCAGGAACGAATTGGCAATATTTTCAAACGTCAGCTTTTTCAATTCAAAATATAATTTATCCGTGAATGGTTTCTCCTTTTCCGTATGATTGGATGATTTTGGCTTCGTATTCCAGCCATTCTTCCCAGCGGGTATTTACTTTTTCCGGATCTCCAAGCTGTCTTGCAAATCCTATGAATGTGGTATAATGATTGGCTTCCGAAATCATTAACTCTCTGTAGAAGGTTTTAAGCTCTTCATCTTTGATGTTTTCGGTAAGTACTTTGAATCGCTCACAGCTTCTGGCTTCAATCATGGCTGCAAAAAGCATTTTATCTACAATAAGATCGTCTCTGTTGCCTCCTTTCTGGATGAATTGCACCAATTCATTGACATAATCATCCTTTCTGGTTCGTCCGAAAGTGTAGCCTCTTTTTTTAATGATTTCATGAACCTGTCTGAAATGCTCAAGCTCTTCCTGCGCAATGGCAAGAAGTTCGGTAACGATTTCAGGATATTCAGGAAGCATTGTGATCAGCCCGATGGCGTTGGTTGCCGCTTTTTGCTCGCACCAGGCGTGATCTGTTAAAATTTCTTCAATGTTTCCCTCTGCGATATTTGCCCACCTTGGGTCGGTAGGAAGTTTCAACTTAAACATAGTTTAAAATTTTGTGTAAAATTAAAATATTTTAGGATATGACAGAAGTTTATTTTCGTTGAAGATTTTCAATTAAATTCATCTTTTTTATATAAAATCTAAATTTGATGGTACTTTTTTTGTTATTGTTTTAAAACCAATTAAAAATATAAACATTATGGAAACAATCACAGCGATTAAAAGTAGAATGAGTTCTTTTCTTGCATTCGTATTTTCAGTATTTATTTCTTTTTATTCTTTTGCCCAGGATACTGCGGGAGGAGTAGTTACTACGGAAAATACAACAACTACTACTACAGAATGGTATGCTAACCCGGTTTATATTATCGGAGGGGCTATTGTTCTCATCATCATTATTGCATTAATTGCGAGAAGCGGAAAGAGAGACTAAAAACAATAAAACTGCTATTCAATAGCAGTTTTTTTTCTTATTATTTCAAGGATATTCCATCCGAAGCGGTCTATTTTCTTTAATATAATGGAAATTCCGAATGCCAGGATAATATTAATGATATAAATTAAAATCATAAGAAGCCACCAAAAGATTTTTTCTTTAAGGGGAACAACAAGAAAATATACCAGTGAAGAGCTTATACCCTGAGCGAAATAAAAAAATATGGCATTCTTACCTATATACGTCACAAAACTTTCAGAAGAAATTTTTAAACGGTTGTAAAACACAAAAAGCGTTACCAACGAAAATAACGTCCAGATAATGTATGGAATTTTCGGCGGGAATTTATTTCTGTTGATCTTATAAAATATTTCACTTCCGTAGTACCAGAACATCCAGATTAATGCAGCAGCAACACATCCATAAAGAACCGGAATCATTTTCCCGGATATTTTTTTACCCTTCATTCTGTTTCCGACCAAGAATACAGCCAGATAAAAAGCTACATATCCCACTTGTCCGTTAGGATACATTTCAGGGAAAATATTAAAAAGAAGCGTTAAAACAACGCATAATGCAATAAACCAATGGATATGTTTTGGGAAAAACTTCAAAATGAGCACTCCGAAAACCGTAAGGATAAAATAGACTTTCAGATACCAAAAGCTTCCCATCACTACAGGAAAAGTATCGGCATTGGTATATTGATGGAGATACCAGTTTCCCAGGTTTTCCCATTGTGGAACAGTGGAAATATTGTTAATTGTATATTTTGATCCGAATGTGGAATAGAAATTCTGAAGCCATTCTAAGGAAAAAAAGTTCAGCCCGAAAGTTTTAAAAAAATAATCAAGGAAAAACAGAAAAGTAACGAATATCATATATGTAATCTGCAGTTTCAGCAATCGGTACAATGTTTTTTCGATGTTTGAGCCTGAAGTAATTCCACTCAAAGCATAAAAAAGAGCCACATCAAAAACCAGAGAAAATACCCTTACTTCTGCCGGAATATAAAACTGCCCGGACCAGAAAGCCGTATGGATAAAGATGATGGATAAAGTTGCCAGTCCTTTTGCAAAATCAATATAAAGATCTCTTTTCATTCATATATTTTAATGTTTCAAAAGTAAATAAAGTTTATGAATAATCTTAAAAGAAAAGAGGCCGGAACGTGGCCTGCCTCTAAAAAAGATATATCGAAAATGAATGTTATTTTAAATTCCTGAATTCTTCAGCGGAGATTTCTCCCGTCTGTATTTTCTTCAGCTCATCAAGATACTGGCTCATGTACGCATCAAGCTCCGGAAAACGTGAGTTTTTAGCAGTTTTGTAGGTTCCGTTTAAAACTCCCTGATAATAATAAAAGAAATTATAATCGAAATCAGCAGCTGATAGGTCATACTGTCCTAAAAGAAACCCTAAACGCACAGCTGATCTTCTTTGTGGTGGTGTTCCGTGGTGTCCCGGACTATTCGTCTGATAATCGCCGATGCTTTGGGCAAACTCATATGCTGCTGCGATTTGTGTAAAGCTTGTCTGGTTGTAACCGTTTGGCCTTCTTAAATAATATCCTGCAAATCCGTCTGCTTCCAGCTCGTTTGGCCTGGCCGTAGATTCGTTTACTGAAGGAAGTCCAAAAATATATTGCAATTGGTGGCCATATTCATGGGCTAAGATCATGGCATTAACAATATCCCCGCCTTTTGATTTGGCATCATAATAAATCGCATAACCGTAATAAATTTTTCCGGTAGAATAAGACATGGCATTATACGTCGAGTTATAATTGGAAGGATCGTTTACAAAACGAAGTACGGGATTGCTTCTTCCCCACAGGCCCGCAATTTTTGTCATCTGCGAATTCATAAAATTGGTGTCTGTAGAATTTTGTAAATACGTAAGTAAAACAGCTGAAGGACTCCAATATTGATCTACATAATAACACACTTTTTCGAGTGCATTGGGTTGCTCAATTTTCAGGCTTTCGGTTTGCAGTTCCGGTTGTACAGGAGTTTCCAATGTGTCGTCGTTACAGGCTGATAAAAATAGTGCAGCCATTGCTCCCGCAAGGATGCGGAAATTAAAGTTTCTTTTCATATAAAATATTTTGGTTTGGCTAAGTTATATTATTTAACGCAAAATAATATCACTTTATTGTGATAAATTATTCAAAACATAGTTAAAATTTTAATTAAAAAGATTGGATTGAATTTGAGAAGATTAGAAAATAATTCTTATATTTGCACCTCGAAATAACTAAAAATATTATAAACAATGTTTGCAATTGTAGAAATAGCAGGGCTTCAATACAAAGTTGAGCAAGACCAGAAGTTGTTTGTAAACCGTTTAGCAGGAGACAAAGGAGGTAAAGTATCTTTCGATAAAGTACTTCTTACTGTAAACGGAGCAATCACTGTAGGCGCCCCAGCTGTAAGCGGAATCACTGTAGAAGCAGAGATCCTAGACCACGTAAAAGCTGATAAAGTAATCGTTTTCAAAAAGAAAAGAAGGAAAGGTTACAAAGTGAAAAACGGTCACAGACAATCATTAACTCAGATTCAGATTACTGGTATTACAGGATTTGAAGGAGCTAAAAAAGCAGAGAAACCTGCTAAGAAAACAACAAAAAAGGCAGATGCTGAAGCTGCTGAAAGTGCAGAATAATTGTTAAACCAAAAAACCTTAAAATAAAATGGCACATAAGAAAGGAGTTGGTAGTTCCAAAAACGGTAGAGAATCTCACTCCAAAAGATTAGGGGTAAAGATTTTCGGTGGTCAGGAAGCTATTGCCGGAAACATTATTGTTAGACAAAGAGGTACACAACACCACCCGGGTGCAAACGTGGGAATTGGTAAAGACCACACTTTGTTCGCTCTAGTAGACGGTAAAGTAGTTTTCAGAAAAAAAGCAAATAACAGATCTTATGTATCTGTAGAAACAAACGCATAATTTCAGCGTTTTATAAAAATCGGCCTCAGCAATTTTGCTGAGGTTTTTTTGTTATAATTATTAAAGAGTTATTTTTTTTCTTTAATTATTCAATTTTATGGGAAATATTTATATATTTGATAGCTAATGAAATACATTGCGTAAGCCGAAAAGCAAATAGAGTAGGCAACAAATTAAACAAATCTAATATGAAAAATCTCAAAAAATTAACAAAAAAGCAGCTGAGAACAATCGCTGGCGGAGAAGTATGTCCCGGAATAGCTACCTGGTGTTTCGAATGGTGTACATGGACGCCGTGGCAAAAAGCAAACTGCCGAAATGCTGTTATTGACACACCTTGCTCTTGCTAAATTTGATTAGGTAAAACTTCTAAGTTGATAAAATCAATTTCCTATGAAAAATTTAAAGAAAATCACAAGACAGGATCTTAAAGAATTAACAGGAGGTATTGCCCCTGTAAAAGAATGCTTACCATGCAATATTTATTGCAGTATTCCGGAAGGAGAAAGGCCACCGTGTAATATCGTCTATATTGTAGCGCATTGCAATGGCTGTAAAAATTATCCCGCCGAGTATTAATCAACAAAAAATCTCCTTTTAATAAGGAGATTTGTTTTTTAAAAGTTTACCTGGAAACCGGCCTTCACACCAAAGGTTGAAATGTCAGGACGGTCAAGGTAATTCCCCCGCCAGTTAAAATCTACCCTGAAAATCCTCAGGTTTCCGAAACCGATGTTTTCAATTCCGAAACCATATTCATAATAGATATGATCGGTAGGGGCAGAATATTTAAATCCTTCCACGTTAATCGCTTTGGATGCGTCGCTCAGTGTTCCGTAAGCACCCCTTATAAAAGCAATTTCCCTTAATTTCAATTTCTTGATTAACGGGATGAAAGAAAGGATTTTACCGTTAAAATGATGCTCCAGATGAAGCGTGGTGTAGGTGTCTGCTACAAATTCATAATAATTAAGCTGGGCAAAAGTATTCTGGGCAAGACTGTACGACTGGTTTCCCGGAATGATATTCTGTAAAGCCAGCGGAACGGTATCGAAGTTCTTTCCTGCCTCAAAATTAACCTGCAATTTTCCAAGATTTCCGATTAAAAATGGTTTATAGAAAAGGAACTGCAGTTTGTTATAATTAAAATCAGATCCGAATAACCCTTCAACACCTCTCGTGTATTTTAACACGATTGTAGGGGCTAATGTTCCATGTTCATAACGGTCGATTCCGGTTTGGGAAAACTTTGCGCCCGGTCTTGCGATCAAGCTTAACGTAAAATGTGAATCATTGGTTGTTTTTCTTAATGCGCCATCCTTATAATACATCAGGCTAAAACCGTCCGGATTGGCAGATTTAATGCTTTGCATCGTTCCGTCAAGCCTGATCTGGAAGTTTTTCCACGGTTCAATAGAAGTAAAAAGATTTGTCTGGTTCAGGGAACTCAATGAAGCGTTGTCTCCTCTCGCAAAAATGGTTGAAGAAGCAAAAGTTCTTGCCATAATTCCGTCATCATTCGTTAGCTGTACTCCCAATTGAAGAACATCCCTCCGGGTTCCTGCTCCAACGGTAAAACGGTTGACCCGGTTGAACATAAATCTTGCTTCCGCTCCGTATTTGATTTGCTGGTCTTTAAACCCGTAAGCTGTATAAAATTGTACCCTCCACGGATCATTTCTTGTAAAATAGGTTCTTGCGCCCAAACGTATCCGGTCTCCTTCCACCTCATTTTTACCGTAAACAGAGAAGATCGGACCTATGTCAATGCCCAATTTTTTTACATTGTAATAACCGGAACCCAATGTTTCGTATAGCTTTACAATCCTGTTGAATTTCGGGGTCTGCTCAAGCTTGCCAAGCATTTCATAAATTCCTTTTTCGCTTTTGGATAAAGAATCCGGTCTGGCTTTTACCCAATACTCATCGTCTTTATCAGTGAAACTATCGGAGTATTCTTCTTCTGTACGTTTAAAAATCTTATCTTCCAAAGGTTTGTTAAATTCATATTCGGAATAATCGACCGAGCGTTTGGCGATAATGCTTTTTGCGGTTTTTTTCTTTGAAAACGGAGTCATTTCAATTTCGGTAACAAACTTTCTCGGTAAAAAAGTATTTTCATCGGGATTGTCATATTCCAGTTCGGTAGAAATTCCGTTGACGAAATTAACGTTGATTTTCTGTGTTGATTTTAAAGTGGCTCCTAATACGGCATAGCTGTCTGTGTCGATATACAGATATCCCTGAAAAGCCAATACTTCCGTTCTTTTCGGAAGATATCTGATCTTGAAAGCATTTTCTCCACGTATGGAAATGGTATCTACTAAATTATAATCATAGGTGCTAAAACCCGTTTCTCCCACAGGACTGGGAAACCCGATGTCGAAATAATTCAGCGTATTGTCGTAAATATTAATGTCGCGATATAGGTTTTTTGCCGTGAGTGTCACGATTTGGTTATCCTGAAACCCGGATGTTTTCTGCGCCACCAAAAGTCTTTTTGTTCTTTTGGATGGTCTGTTTTCGCCGTAGTTTTCGTAGACGGCTTCATTCAGAAATACGGGAAGTCCTATTTTTCCGCTTGCGGTGGAATCTTTATAATCGAAAATAAATTCAAGCTTATTGAAAATTTTTCTATTCATGAAGGCGCTGTCCAGGTTGTTGGCATCAAACTGGATTTTCTCGTATTCTTTGTACGTATAGGTATCGAACTTATCCAGTCCGTTATTTCTTTTCCTGGCCCAGACTTTCTGCATGATCGCATACGCCGGGTTTTCCTTTTTGTTTTTATATTTCGGTCTTTCGTTGTGAATTACCACTTCCTGGATATCGCTTACTTTTTCCTGTGAAAGTTTTACGAAAATATTGGTGGCATTCTCAGGAGTAACATCTAAGGTTTCGAGAGCGTAATTTTTTCTAAGAAATTTTAATTTATAAATAATACTGTCCGACTGAACCATAAAACTACCGGAAGTCGTCGTAAGTGCCGGCTTATTGCTGTCGTTGATGAAAATATCAACGCCGCTGATTTCTTTATTCGTTTTGGCGTCTGTAATTTTTCCGCTGGCTGCATTTTGGGCATATACAAAATGGGAAAGGAGGAGAAATATAAAAAAGGGATAATATCGCGGTCTGTTAATTAACATTTGTTGTTTCTTCAAGCTATTGCATAAACAAAAAGTATGCAGATTTATTGTAACGGTTCAATAATATTTAAAATTTTATGTATTTAAATACAAAACTGCAAATGTAAGGAAATAATGATGTTGATCAACAATTGCATTATTATTATTTATTAAAGTGACTACTGTTGAATAAAACAAAAAAAGACCTACATTTCTGTAAGTCTTTTAGCTCCTCCTGCTGGGCTCGAACCAGCGACCCTCTGATTAACAGTCAGATGCTCTAACCAACTGAGCTAAGGAGGAATTTTCCTATTGTTTTAGTGATGCAAATATAACAGGAATATTAATATCAAACAAATTTTTGATTTAAAAATAAAGAGAATTTTCCCGTGTTGATGGGTGACGAAAGCTATATAATTATTTTTCAGGAAATTAAATTGATCTTATCCAAAATTTTATTTTCAGAATAGATAAATAAAAAAAGACCTACATTTCTGTAAGTCTTTTTGCTCCTCCTGCTGGGCTCGAACCAGCGACCCTCTGATTAACAGTCAGATGCTCTAACCAACTGAGCTAAGGAGGAATGTCCTTTGTTTTAAGTGGTGCAAATATAGGACGAATATTTATACCCTGCAAATATTTTTTTTAAAATTTTAGATTTTACAATTTCCCCGCAAAAATCTTGAAGATATCGCTTCCGAAAATCAGGATCATTAAGCCTAAAAGGAAGATCACACCGATCATCTGGGCGTTTTCAAGAACCTTCTGAGGAACAGGTTTTCCAACAATGATTTCATATAACGTGAAAAGAACATGGCCGCCATCCAGTCCCGGAATCGGAATTAAATTCAGGAAGGCCAGCCAAACTGAAAACATGGCCGTAAAGCCCCAGAATGCAGCCCAGTTTACAGAAAAATTACCTTTTGCATCTTTGTCAACGGGCATATTTTTCACGATGGCAATCGGTCCGCCCACGTTTTTATATCCCTGGATTTTGGAATTAAACATGATTTTAAACTGCTTCACCTGCATGGTAAGCGCTTCAATCGTTCTTACAAAACCTCTCGGAATTGCTTCCCCGAAAGAATATTTTTTATTGGTAACAACATTTAAAAGAACTTTTTGATCAGTTAAGATCCCTAATTTCCCGTTTTTATCAACCGCCGCTGAAAACGTTTCAGGTTTTCCGTTTCTCAGAACTTCAACAGTTACTTTTTTTCCTTTATTCTGATTTAAAACAGTTCCCACTTCATCAAAATATTGTGTCGGCTGTCCGTTGATAGCAATTACTTTATCGCCTTTCGCAAGCCCGGAAGCTTTTGACGATGGACTTGCCAATGAATCTACAATCATCGGGAATCTTGGTGTAATATATAATCTGGCTTCTTTCTGTTTCAGAACATCTGCAACACCGTCTTTATTAATCGGGAAAGTCGTTTCTTTTCCGTTTCTTAAAACCGTTACCTGATCTCCCAATAAAATATTGATGGAAGCATTTTCCAGTCTGTCGGCAGGTTTTCCGTCGATGCTCACAATTTTATCGCCATTTTGAAAGCCCATTTTTTTCCCTGCTTCCGTTACCCCGATTCCGTTGTCGAATTTTGTAAGGTCGGTGTAGGTTTCACCATTAAAAAGAGAAAGACAGGTGTAAATGAACCACGCCAGGAAAAAATTCACAGTTACCCCTCCCAGCATGATAATCAGTCTCTGCCATGCCGGCTTAGACCTGAATTCCCAAGGTTGCGCCGGTTTCTTCAGCTGTTCGATATCCATGCTTTCATCAACCATTCCGGCGATTTTCACATATCCGCCGAAAGGAAGCCAGCCGATACCGTATTTGGTCTGTTCGGGATGTTTTCTCCAGTCATTGTCCGGAAGCTTTGAAATGTCGATGGGAATTTCTTTCTTTTCGCCATTCGCTTCAATGATTTCGGTGTCCGGAAGATTTTTGGAGAGAATTTTATATTCCCATTTCCCATTAATTTTTTTCATTGAAAAAATAGAGAACCACGGATCAAAAAACAGGAAAAATTTCTCTGCTCTGGTTTTAAACCACTTTGCGGGTAAGAAATGCCCAAGCTCATGAAGAAGGACTAAGATAGAAATGCTCAATATAAATTGAAACAGTTTGATTGCTATTTCCATTAATGCTTTTGTATGTTAATTTGCAAAGGTAACAATTCTCAAAACTATGCCAAATAAAAAAGCCTCCCGAAACGAGAAGCTTTGTCATATAATGTGATGATTGTTTACAAATTAATGGAAACGCCGAGGCTGCCATTGTTGCCGACTTCTGCAAAAACCCCGATTCTCTCCGTAAAAAAGTACCGGGCTCCGATATGCGCTCCAAGACCGAAATCTTTTCCGACAACACCTACATCAATTCCGGGATAGATATCCAGTTTTTCAGGCAGCTGTAACGCATCTTTTAAATGAAAATTCAGCCTTCCGAAAACAAAAACACTGTTGTCGTTATCATTATCCTTATAATTGCTGAAATAACCATTGATTCCGGCTCCAACGGAAATAAGCTGATTCAGACCGTAATCGTAGGTTCCCGTAATTCCCGTTCCGTAACCCCATGCGCTGATTCCTGCATTGATTTTCTGATCTCCTTTTCCTGTCCAGGCCTGCGCGCTGGCTGTTGCTCCTGCAAAAATAAGCATCAGCATAAAAACCAATTTCTTCATAAAGTATACTTTTATGTTATTGTTAAAAAAATATCTGCAACAAAGATAGAACCGAAATCATCTGAAAATCGTATTTTTAATGAAGTTTTTAACATAGTTTATGAAAGTTACAGCGCTGAATTTAGATATTGTCTGGAAAAATAAAGAAGAGAATTTTAAGATCATCGAAAATGAACTGCATCTTCAGGAAGCAGATCTTTTTCTTTTACCGGAAATGTTTTCTACAGGATTCTGTATGGATGCTTCAGAAGTGGCAGACAGGAATCAGGAATCTCTTGCATTCCTGAAAGAAATGGCAAAGAATAAAAATGCGGCTTTCTGTGGAAGTGCTCCTGTGGAAGAAGATGGCAAGTTTTATAACAGGATGTATTTTGTTCATCCAGACGGGAATGTTGATTTTTACGACAAACGCCATCTGTTTTCATTTTCAGGAGAAGATAAAGTTTACTCACCCGGAAAGAAACGGGTGATTGTAAATTATAAAGGTTTCCGGATTTTACTGCAGGTGTGCTATGATCTCCGTTTTCCCGTTTTTTCAAGGAATAATGACGATTACGATATGATTCTGTATGTTGCCAACTGGCCGGAAAAAAGAGTAGCCGCCTGGGAGCACCTGCTGAAAGCAAGGGCTATTGAAAATCTTTCGTATGTTTTCGGACTGAACAGAATAGGAACGGACGGGAATAGCCTCTTTTACCAGGAAAGTTCCCATTGTTTTTTTGCAGACGGAAAAGAAATTTCTCAAAAAGAAGGAAATCTGGTTAAAGCTGAAATGCATTTAGAAGAATTAAAAAATTTCAGGAACCATTTTCAGTTTCTGAATGACCGAGATTCTTTTGAGATTATATTATAAAAATTGAGGTTAAGGCTAAGATTCTCAAACTCAGCCTTAGCCTCAACCTATTATTAAGCGTATTGTTTTAAAAGCTGGGTTAATGTATTAACATCATGAACGCCGCTTTCTTTCCAGAGCATTTCTCCGTTTTTGAAAACGGCCAGCGTAGGAACACCGCGCACTCCGTACTGTGCTGCCAATGCAGGATACTGGTCTACATCTACTTTAATGATCCTTGCGCTTTCGCCTACATTTTCTTTAACGGTATTAAGAACAGAAGACTGTACTTTGCAGGGTTGACACCATGTTGCAAAAAAATCTATTAAAACAGGTCTTTCAGAATTGATGATTTCCTGGAATTTTTGTGACATTGTTTTGGTTTTATTTAATTTAAATCTGAATTATTTTTCGTCCTGAATGGCTTTTACATTCTTCCAGGTTGTGCCGTCATAGGCTTCAATGCCTTCTTTCTTTAAGATTTCCATCACCTGATCCGCCTGGATTCCTTTGTTGCAGAAAACGACTACTTTTTTACCTTTCAGTGATTCCGTTTTTTCAGGCAGCTCCGCTAAAGGAATATTAATGGCGTTTTTTGCCGTACCTTCTGCATACTGCTCCGGAATTCTTACATCAACAAGAACGACATCCTGACTGTTCACTACTTCTTTAATATTTCTGCCAGGAAGTGTTGCTGATGAATGGGTTTTGCATGAATTAAGCATCAGTGCTAAAGCAACAAAAAGCCCGTAAAATTTAGTCATTATTTATATTGTTTTAGACTGGCATACAAAATCGGAAGTCGGAAGTTTTCCTGTTTTTTTAATTCCGTTGAATCCACCTTCTACCTCGGTAAAATTTCTGATTCCGTGGGAATTAAGGATGCTTGCGGCAATCATGCTTCGGTATCCTCCCGCACAGTGCAGGAAAAAATGCTCGGAATCATCAATCGTGTTTACCCATTCGCTGATTTCATCCAACGGCCTGTTGTAGGCATTGTCAATATGTTCGGCAGAATATTCTGAGATTTTACGGACATCAATTACTTTAGAAGTTTTACCAAACTGACCGGCGAATTCTTCAGGAGAAATTCTTTTGATTTCATCGGTTTCTTTACCGCTGTTTTTCCAGGCTTCAAAGCTTCCTTTCAGGTATCCGACAACATGATCAAAACCAACCCTGCTTAATCGGGTGATGGCTTCTTCTTCAGTGCCTTTGTCTGCAACCAGTAAAATAGGATGCTTTACGTCAACAATTAAGGCTCCCACCCACGGTGCAAAATCTCCTTTCAGTCCGATGTTGATGGAATTGGGAATAAATCCTTTATGGAATTCTGTGGGACTTCTTGTATCTAAAATCAGTGCACCGGTTTCTTCGGCGTAATTTTCAAAATCTTCAGCGAAAATTTCTGTCAATCCTTTATCCATCACAACATCCAGGCTTTCATAGCCGCCTTTATTCATGGCAACATTCATCCCGAAATATTTGGGAGGCGCTGTGAGTCCGTCCAGAACTTCTTTTACGAAAGATTCCTTGTCCGGCTGATTGAGTGCGTAATTTGTTTTTTTCTGATTTCCTAATAGATCAACGGTTTCTTTCTGCATGTTTTTTCCACAGGCAGAACCTGCTCCGTGTGCAGGATACACGGTAATACTGTCGTCAAGTGGCATGATCTTCGTTTGCAGGCTGTCATATAAAATTCCTGCAAGATCTTCCTGGGTAAGGTTAGTTGCTTTCTGGGCGAGATCCGGTCTGCCGACATCTCCCAAAAATAAAGTATCTCCGGTGAAAATAGCCGTTTCAACCCCGTTTTCGTCAATTAGGAGATAGGTGGTGCTTTCCATGGTGTGGCCGGGTGTATGAAGCACTTTTATTTTTACTTTCCCAATTTCAAAAATCTGATGATCTTCCGCAATAATAGCGTCGAATTCAGGTTGTGCAGTTGGTCCGTACACAATTGGGGCGCCTGTTTTTTTGCTAAGATCCAGATGTCCCGAAACGAAATCTGCATGGAAATGCGTTTCAAAAATATATTTTAATGTTACATGGTCTTTTTCCAGGCGATCAAGATAGGGCTTTACTTCTCTTAATGGATCAATAATTGCCGCCTCGTTTTCGGATACGATATAATAAGCTCCCTGGGCCAGACATCCGGTATATATTTGTTCGACTTTCATTTTAATTTTGTTATCGTTCTGCAAAAATCGGATATTATTTTTAAAAAATGCTATAATAATTAAAACTGTTATGATAGAGTCAATCTATATCAAAAAACTTATTCTAAAGTGTAAAAAATCTTATAGAAATATTCATTGGTATTTTCTGAAATATCATGGTCAATTTTAAATTGTATATAATTTGCTTTTTGTGATTCACCTTCCGGGTAATCAATGATATAATGAAATTTTTCATAGATATGGTCTTTGGTTTTTTTATTTTCCACAATCTTTATCATTTCATTAAAATATTTTTCAGTTTCCGGTTGCATTGGCCACTCATTCTTGTGGAGTTTATAAAACTCAACCATTTTTTCTATAGCATGCACTTCGGAATCAATTTTCATGTCATTAAATCCTGTAGATATTTCTTTTTTATCCAAATTATTCTTCAACCATTCAATTTTAGATTTTGCAGCAGCAATAGTAGCTTTCGTCATCATAGAATCTCTTTGTACAGCAGAAGAAAGCACAATATCAGGTTCATTTTTGTAAGGGAATGGTTTAATGGCTGCAATAGTAAGAATATTAAAATAGGCCTCTGTTTTTTGTTTTAATTCCAACAGCTGATCTTTCGTCATATCATCGCTTGTTATTCTGATTTTAACGTTCCATCCGCCGCATTCGTAAATTGCCAGCAGAGATTGCTTGTCAATATATTTTACACCTTTAAAAAAATCCGCCTGTCCCATTGAATTAGAAAACACCGAATAAATATAGTTCACTTTAAGCGAGTCATTAGAAAGGCTTCCGAATAAAGGCTTTAATTCAACGGCAGATCCGGAATTTTGGTTGAGAGCATAATCATAGCTAAGAAACTGATCTCTGAGAGTTTGGTTATTGATTTCTTTTTGAGGATAAATATAAATTGTAAATACCGTTTTCTTTTTTTTCGAAAGCTGCTGAATGTAGCTGATGCCAACATTCTGATTTTTTGAGTCATAAGAATGGACATTTTGTCTTTGAAATCCCGACCATAAAGAAGGAAAAACAGTTTTAGTCCATAAATGTGTGTAATCACCTGAAATGTTTAAATCTTTTGATTTATTTGTTTGAGAAAAAAAAGGCAGGGAAAAAAGATAAATAATAATGAATGCGCTTCTATACGTCATAACTGGATGTTGTTGAAAGTTATTTTTTTATTAATGTAATCAATGTTCTAAATTTAAAAATAATTAATTGAATAAAAACAGGAAACATTATTGCATATTCTCTAAAAATTTTATCTTTAATTTTAAAAAAATCAAATGGCAGATAAAACGAAATTTATTCAGGAACTTAATGCAAAATATACCCCCAAAGGAGAATATATTATTTTAGGTAAAGGAATGCTTAACGGCGAAATTATACCCGAAGTAAATGTCACCATTCCCTTGAAAACCATCAACCGGCATGGCTTAATTGCCGGAGCAACCGGAACCGGGAAAACAAAAACCTTACAGGTATTTGCAGAACAGCTTTCCCACGCAGGAATTCCATCCCTGGTTCTTGATATTAAAGGAGATTTCTCGGGGATTGCAGAGGCGGGAAAAGAAAATCCTGTCATCCAGGAACGTTATGCAAAAACACAGCTTCCGTACCATCCGCAGGCTTTCCCGGTGGAATTAATGACGATTTCAGGAGAAAGAGGCGTAAAATTACGCGCTACCGTTACAGAATTCGGGCCGATGTTGTTAAGTAAGATCTTACAGCTGAACGAAACCCAGCAAAGCATTATGGCAATTATTTTCAAATATTGCGACGATAAAGGCCTTCCTTTAATTGATTTGAATGATCTTAAAAAGGTACTTCAATACGTCACGGAAAATCCAAACGGCAAAGCGGAGCTTTCTGCGGACTATGGTTCAATCGCTTCCTCGTCATTAGGTGCAATTCTTAGATCAATCGTTGCGCTGGAACAGCAGGGCGCTTCTAAGTTTTTCGGAGAATTAAGTTTCGATGTGCATGATTTGCTGCAGACCAGAGACGGAAAAGGCGTGATTAATATTTTAAGAGTAGCGGATATCCAAAGCAAGCCTCAATTGTTTTCCACTTTTATGCTTTCATTATTTGCCGAAATTTATATGACATTCCCGGAAGAGGGCGACAGTGGCAAACCGAAACTGGTGCTGTTTATAGATGAGGCGCACCTTATTTTTGATGAATCTTCCAAAGCACTGGTTTCCCAGATCGAAACCATGGTGAAACTCATCCGTTCAAAAGGAGTAGGAATTTATTTTATTACCCAAATACCTGGAGATGTTCCGGAGGCAGTGCTTTCTCAGTTGGGATTAAAAATTCAGCATGCGCTGAGAGGCTTTACGGCAAAAGATAAAAAAGAAATCTCGAAGGCAGTAGAAAATTATCCGACCACAGAATTTTATGATGCGGCTACTTTAATCCAGAACCTTGGAATTGGGGAAGCTTTCATAACAGCGTTGGACGAAAAAGGAATTCCTACACCTTTGGTGCACACCTATTTAATTTCACCTGAATCAAGAATGGATGTGCTTAACGATGCGGAAATTTCGGAGCTCACCGGTAAATCTGCGTTAGTTGCTAAATATGAAAAGATTGTAGATAAAGATTCGGCCTACGAAATGCTGGTAAGAAGAATGGAGCAGGCTGCGGCTGCGGCAGAAGCTCCTGCAAATCAAAAAACAAAACCAGCAAAAGAAGAGCCGGGAATGGTTGAGCAGATTCTTCAAAGTAAAGCAGCCCGTACTTTTACCGGGACGCTGATGCGGGAAGGTGCAAAAGCGATTTTGGGAATGCTGGGCCTGGGTGGAAGAAGGAGATAATCTTCAGATTTTAAATGTCAATGCAGAGGATTCACATGCAACCTGATAAGATTGGCGGAATTTTTCCTATTTTAGCAGGATTGTCTTAATGAAGATATGGCATGTGTTATGTAGTTAAGATAAGTACAGTCTGTACACATTATAATTTAATCTAAAAGAAAAAGTTGTATAAAGTTTAAATGTATTCAATTATTGATATAGAAAGCAATGGTGCAGGTTACAGAAAAGAATGCATTATAGATATTGCTATTTACCGGTATGATGGGCAGAAAATTATTGACCAGTTCATCTCCCTTGTAAATCCTGAAAGTGATATCACGCCTTTTGTGCAGAAACTCACCAATATTACCCCCAAAATGGTAAAAACGGCTCCGAAATTCCACGAAATTGCACGCAGGATTGTAGAAATTACGGCTAATACTACTTTGGTGGGGCATAATATCGATTTTGATTACAGAATGCTGCGCCAGTCGTTTCAAAGGCTGGGTTACGATTTTAAAATCAATACGTTAGATACGATTCCGCTGGCTAAAAAGCTCATTCCGGATGAGGTAAGCTATTCGCTTGGAAAACTGGTTAAATCCCTCGGAATCCCTCTTACGAACCATCACAGAGCGGATGGAGATGCCCGTGCAACGCTGGAGCTTTTCAAGCTTTTAATTTCAAAAGACACGGAAAACGAAATTATTCAGAAGCAGCATGAAGAATCTAATGCTAAAACCTATATTAATAAGATAAAGGTGCTTACCCAGGATCTTCCGAATGAAAAGGGCTTTGTTTATTTCCAGAAAGAAGAAGGTAAAATTATCTTCTCAGACCACGTTCAGGATATCAACAAGTTTTCTAAAAAGGTTTTCAACTCCAAATCCAAAAAATGGGAAGAGATACAGAAGGCCGTTGAGCAGATCAATTATGAACTTACCGGAACTGATATTATTGCCAAGCTGATTCTTAACTCAAAAGGCATCAGGAAAAAAGAAATTTTACCGTTTGGCCTTTATTACCGCAATCAAAAATATATCGTCGAAAAAAATAAGCTCAATAAAGCTGAAAAGCCCATCCTGAAATTCAGGTCTTTTACCCAGGGAGCAAAAGCTGTTGAATTCATCAATAAACTGGAACAATACGCAGATGTTGAGATTTTTAAAAATAAAATTGAATTTAAAAAGCGCAGTGAGCTTTGGCTCGGGCAAGGCAGAAAACTGGGGGAAAAACTTTTTATCGTTGTCGAGAATGGGAAGGCCGTTTCATACGGATTTTACGAACTGTTCACACAAATCCAGACCCTGAGTAAAATTTCGAAATTAAAGATCGATTTACAGTACCAATCGGGTGATTTGGTGAATGAGCTTCAGCTTGCACTTCTTCGGGGTGATTTTGAAACCCTGCCATTGCCTAAATAACTGATTTTTATTAATCAACAATTTTATCCATTTTTAGAAGTAAGAAGATAAAGTATATTTTCTTCTGATAGAAAGGCTTTCAAGAGTATTGCAGCTTTTCTGCTGCCTGATTTTTTCAATAAGATATTTTAAAATTCAGTTTTTGTTAAAGTTAAAAATACTTTTTTATAAAAGGTTGGAAGATTTTTATGCTTAAAAAATTAAAATAAAAGAATAATGTTCTATGTATTTGATTTTAAATGGTAAACAATTTCTTCTTACCTTTGTATTCTTTAAATAACACAAATACGTTTTACTTTAATTAATTATGAATCCAAAAGAATTACTAAAGATTGCCAATGAATTTGGCACACCGGTGTACGTTTACGATGCTGAATCAATCAAAACCCAATACGAAAAACTTACATCATCTTTTCTTAAACACACCAAGTTCTTCTATGCTGCTAAGGCGTTGACTAATATCAATATCCTTAAATATGTTAAGAACCTGGGTGCTTCTTTGGATTGTGTATCCATTAATGAAGTAAAGCTTGGGCTAAAGGCAGGCTTTCCCAAAGAAAAAATATTGTTCACTCCCAATTGTGTAGATCTTGCAGAAATTGAAGAAGCAATGACTTTCGGAGTGCATATTAATATAGATAACATCTCCATTCTTGAACAGTTCGGAAATAAGTACGGAAATACCTATCCTATTTTAGTAAGAATCAATCCGCATATTTTCGCCGGAGGAAACTATAAGATTTCAACGGGACATATCGACAGCAAGTTCGGGATTTCCATTCACCAGGTTCGCCACATTGAAAGAGTGATGAAATCTACCAATCTGAATGTCGAAGGGCTTCACATGCACACCGGAAGCGAGATCAAAGATCCTGATGTTTTCCTGCAGGCTTTGGATATTATGCTTGAATTGTCTGAACATTTCCCGAATCTGAAATACCTGGATATGGGAAGCGGCTTTAAAATTCCGTATCAGGATATAGAAGAAGAAACCGATGTAAAAACACTAGGTAAAAAAGTGGAAAAAGTAATCGCCGAATTTTCAAAATCCACAGGAAAGAAATTTGAGCTTTGGTTTGAGCCGGGTAAATTTTTAGTGGGAAAGAGCGGTTATCTTTTAGTAAAAGCCAATGTCATTAAGCAGACGACGGCAACGGTTTTTGTTGGGGTAAATTCAGGTTTTAACCATTTGATCCGCCCGATGTTCTATGATTCGTACCATGTTATCGAAAATTTATCCAATCCAAAAGGTGCTGAACGGATTTATACCGTAGTAGGAAATATCTGTGAAACCGATACTTTTGCCTGGGACAGAAAACTGAATGAAGTACGGGAAGGTGATATTCTGGCGTTTCATAATGCAGGAGCGTATGGTTTTGAGATGAGTTCTAATTTTAATTCAAGGCTGAAACCTGCTGAAGTATTATTCTTAGACGGAAAAGCGCATCTCATCAGAAAAAGAGATGAATTTGAAGACCTTTTAAAAAATCAGATTGAAGTAATTTAACAATAGTAGGGCTCCGCAGATTTGCGGAGTTTTTTATTTCATAACTTTTTGATGATTGCAGTAACTACAATCAAATGATTACAAGACCGGAGAACTATTTATTCAGCATTCGACTTCAAAAAAGGAGTGGCCGTAATTGGTCTTCCGGGAGATGTTTCGGAGCTGGACGCAGAAGAGACAGCCACTTCCGCCAAAACCTTTAAAACAAATCCTGTAATTCGTCCGTCTGACGAAGAATTAAATCAATTAGACGGTCTGATCAAGTAACTTTAAGCACAGCAAGAAATTTTATAAATAAGCTTCATACTTGGTGTGGAATTTTTTATTTAAGCATGAGAAAGTAATATATTTGCTAATAAAATAAATCCTATGAAAGCTATTTTGTTTTTAACGGCGTTTCTTATCTCAGGCTTTGCATTTGCTCAGTTTGATGTAGAAGACAGGGACGATGATTTTATTACTGAAAATAACAGGAGTATTTTAAAAATTAATATTGAAGAACCTTTGCTGCAGACAGCCGTAAAAAATTGCAACGATTTTAAGGCCGCTTCTTTCGAGGGTGGAATTGCTGCCTACAAAGAAATCCTTAGAAAATATATGTATGTGTATCTCAATACCGATTTTTATGTGCTGAACGGCGAATTTGCCTTTACCCTTACGGTAGACCAAAACGGGAAAGTTACCGAGATTGAAGGAAGTCCCAAAGTTGCCAATAGCAGGATATTCTTTGATGATATGAAATATATTGTAAGGAGAATCAAAAAAAGCTGGGTTCCTGCAACCTGCAACGGAAAACCGGTGATATCGCAAATCAAAATCAAAATGAATTTATCTACCATCGGTACAGATGTGTAGAAAACTTATTAACCATGAAAAAATATATTCTAATGCTGCCTTTATTGCTTTTAAGCTATAAAGGTTTTTCACAGGAAACAGCAGCTGTCACTCAACAAACCTCAGAAAATTATAAAAAAGCAGAATTTCCCGGCGCAGACGATGCCTTTCGGAAACAATTTATGAATATGGTGCATGCTTATATCGATATTGCCCTGTATGCTATTCAGGGCGAGGTCACTTTTATATTTAATATTGATACCAAAGGAAAAATCAGTCAGATAGATGTACTCCCGAAATTCAGGAACAATGAAATGTTTATTGATGATATGAAATATGCGGCCAAAAAAGTAAAAAGCAAATGGACACCAGCCACTAAAAATGGTATTCCCGTAGACTCTAAATTTGTAATGAGGGTAAGTTTCAGCAATAATGTATATGATCATGATTAAAAAAACACTGATTTGTTTCACAATAATAATTTTTGCATTCTTTCAATCTCAAATTTTGGATGAATATCCTGAAAAACAGAGCTTTTATGAAGGTGGATTGGCCAACTTTTACAAAGAAAGCCATGATTATCTGGTGAAAAATAATGTTAAGGAATGTGATTCAAAAGAAATTTATCAACCCAGATTTATTGTCACCAAAGAAGGTGCGGTTAAATTAATTAAGGATTCGGATACTGCGAATATATCGAAAAATAAATGTGCCTATGATGTATCTCTAATGCTTTTAAAAAATCTCAAAAACTGGAAAGCGGCAGAAGTAAAAGGAGGAAGATTTGATGCGCTTGCAGAATTTATTCTTTATCCCAAAGATGTTATGACTAATTATAAAGAAGGATATAACGCATTAAGCTACAAAATAGCTGCCCAATACCCGGGAGGTTATGATCAACTTAAAAAAGATTTTCATGATGAATTCATGAGTTTATTTATGGATTACCATATCAATGGAGATATAAATCTTGAGTTTTATGTTGACAAGGAAGGGCATATTAAAAATCCAAGAATTTATCCACAGATTGATGACAGAAACTTTAATATCAATTTTTTACGTACGCTATCAAGACTTAAAAAAGTATGGAAGCCTGCTCTCTATTCCAATATTCCGATCAAAGAAAAAATAATTTATCAATTTAATTTTTCGACAACTTTCCATGAAAGATAATCCTGACATTCTGTCACAATTTTGTATCTTTGCAAATTCAATATGTTCAGTGTTTAATATTTTATTAAAGTTACATCACTAACAACTTTAAACCTTAGACCCTTGAACTTTAAAACCGATTTATCGTGCAGGAAAAATATATAGACGAAACAAAACAGGGTGAAGCTTTTGCTATTGCCGAAAAAGACGGGAACTCAAAGAAATTATTCTTGGAGAGCTACGGCTGCCAGATGAATTTCTCTGATTCCGAGATCGTTGCATCCATCCTTAATGAACAGGGATACAATACAACCCTTAAAGTGGAAGAAGCCGATCTTATCCTTTTAAACACATGTTCTATTCGTGAAAAAGCAGAACAGACGGTGAGAATGCGCCTTTCCCAATTCAAAAACCTTAAAAAAGAAAAACCTAATATGACGGTTGGGGTTTTGGGCTGCATGGCTGAAAGGCTGAAAACAAAATTCCTTGAAGAAGAACAATTGGTAGACTTGGTAGTCGGTCCTGATGCATATCGAGATTTACCCAACCTTTTGAAAGAAACCGAAGACGGAAGAGATGCCATCAACGTTATCCTTTCCAAAGAAGAAACATACGCTGATATCAATCCTGTCCGTTTGGGAGGAAACGGTGTGACCGCTTACGTTACCATTACCAGGGGTTGCGACAATATGTGTACATTCTGCGTTGTTCCTTTTACCAGAGGTCGCGAGAGAAGCCGCGATCCGCATTCAATCCTGGAGGAATGCAGAAGCCTGTGGGAAAACGGCTATAAAGAAATTACACTTTTAGGACAAAATGTAGACTCTTATCTTTGGTACGGAGGCGGCCCGAAAAAAGACTTCGTTAAAGCATCCGAAATGCAGAAAGCAACTGCTGTGAATTTTGCTCAGCTTCTTGATCTGGTTGCGAAAGCGGTACCTCAGATGAGGATTCGTTTTTCAACTTCAAATCCCCAAGATATGAGCCTTGATGTCTTCAGAATGATGGCAAAACACGAAAATATCTGCAAATATGTTCACTTGCCTGTTCAGAGCGGAAGCAACAATATGCTTGCAGCCATGAACAGACAGCATACCCGCGAAGAATATTTAGATTTAATTAAAAAAGCCAGGGAAATCGTTCCGGAAGTGGCTTTTTCTCAGGATATGATTGTCGGTTTCTGTAATGAAACGGAACAAGATCACCAGGATACACTTTCATTAATGAGAGAAGTAGAATACGATTACGGTTATATGTTCGCCTATTCGGAAAGGCCGGGAACTCCTGCCCATAAGAAAATGGAAGACAATATTCCTGCCGATGTTAAGCAGAGACGTTTGGCAGAAGTCATTGCCTTACAGGGCGAATTATCCAGAAAAAGAATGAAATCTTATGTGGGAAGAGTACATCAGATTTTAATTGAAGGAACTTCCAAAAAGAACGAAAATCAATGGAAAGGAAGAAATTCCCAGAATGCCGTTTGCGTTTTCGATAAACTGGAAGGACAGAAAATTGGTGACATTGTGGATGTTTTTGTTTTTGATAATACACAAGGCACACTTTTAGGGGAAACGGTAAAGTAGATTATTTGGGCAGCTTTTCCGCCTTCCGTTCCCGCTTTTTTATTTTTTTGAAAAATAAAAAGAGCTCCACTCAAGTCGGGCTGCATGAAATTCACAGGTAAAATACATTTAGAATATATTCTTCAAATGAAAGATTTACAAAATGCACAACTTTTACAAAACATTTCTTCATTACTCGATAATGCAAGAAAAAAAGTTGCTGGGGCTGTAAATCAAACCATCGTGCTTACCTATTACGAAATAGGAAGAATGATTGTACAGGACGAACAAAATGGAGAAGATAGAGCAGAATACGGAAAAGCTGTTCTTAAAGATTTGTCCTTGCACCTTACCGAGAGGTTTGGAAAAGGGTTTTCTATAACAAATCTCCAGCAAATGAAGAATTTCTATATTATCTATTCCTTGCAAATTCAGCAGAAACTGTCTGTTAAATTGCAAATAGCAGATAATCATGAAAATATAGCCTCCAATTTACAGTCTATTAATTTCAATCTTTCATGGTCTCACTATTTAAAATTAATGAGGATAAAAGATCCTAATGAAAGGAAATTCTATGAAATTGAAAGCTATAAAAATAACTGGAGCTTAAGAGAATTACAAAGACAATATGATTCAGCTTTATATACAAGGCTGTCTTTAAGCAAAAATAAAGAAGAAATCCTTCATCTTGCTGAAAAAGGGCAGGTTGTACAAAAGCCTAAGGACCTCATCAAAGATCCTTATGTACTGGAGTTTTTAGGAGTGTCTGAAAAACCAAATTATTTTATGGTATTGCCAAGTAAACAGGATTTTATTAACATTTTAAACTCAGACAATGGAAAAGCTTCATAAATATTGCCTAAGTGTATTGTTGGTAATAATCTGTACCAATATTTCGGCGCAGGTCAGCAATGACTCAGTGGAAAATGCCGATTGCCAGCATTTGTACAGGCTTTACAGCCAGATTTTTCAACAGAATCATGAAGCTTCCAAAGGATTTAGCGTTCATAAAAGATCCATACGAAATTTTGCAATCAGTCACAAAGAAAATGCTGTTGATCTTATTGGAGGAAGCTATTCTGATCAGGATCAAAAATTTTCTTTTAAAAATACATACGGAGCAGATATTGCCGAAAAGCAAAAACATCAGTTACTCCTCAACAATTTCGAAAAGAACAGTAAAGAAAATTTCTTTAACATTAATTTATATTTTAAAACTAAAGTTTCAAAAGTCAGAAATAAAGATTATTTAAGCGTGATAGGGTAATTCATTAGACAAAGTCAAATATTTTAAACTAAACCTTACAGCAAAACTGTAAAAATAATCGAAATCTTTACGTATGAGCAACGAACTTCAAAATATAAAAAACCGTTTCGGAATTATCGGGAATTTCCCGGCCTTAAACCGCGCTTTAGAAAAAGCCATTCAGGTAGCGCCTACAGACATATCCGTCCTCGTCATCGGGGAAAGCGGTGTCGGGAAAGAATTTATACCTAAAATTATTCATTCAGAATCCAAAAGAAAGCATCAGCCTTACATTGTGGTAAACTGCGGAGCGATTCCGGAAGGAACCATCGACTCGGAGTTATTCGGGCACGAAAAAGGAGCATTTACCGGAGCTACCGCCACCAGAAAAGGATATTTCGAGGTTGCAGACGGCGGAACGATCTTTCTGGATGAGGTAGGAGAACTGCCACTACAAACCCAGGTGCGTCTTTTAAGAGTGCTGGAAAGCGGGGAATTCATGAAAGTAGGATCTTCTCAGGTTCAGAAAACCAATGTGAGAATTGTTGCCGCAACCAATGTTAATATGATGAAGGCCATTCAGGACGGAAGATTCCGTGAAGACCTTTATTATCGTTTAAACACCGTGCAGATTGATATGCCGCCTTTAAGAGAAAGGAAAGGCGATGTTCACCTGTTATTCAGGAAATTCGCCATCGATTTTGCCGAAAAATACAGAATGCCGGAGCTTGAGCTGGAACCGGGAGCCGTACATTATATCGAAAACTATACATTCCCCGGAAACATACGCCAGCTGAGAAATCTGGTCGAGCAAATGACTGTTGTGGAAAGAAACAGAAACGTAACCCCGGAAAAACTTGCAGAATATATTCCGATGGAATCCCACCTTCCGATGGTGGTAAACACTCCCGGAACTCAAAAGCAGAGTGACTTCGGCAGCGAAAGGGAAATCATGTACAAAATTCTCTTTGATATGAGAAACGATATTAATGATTTAAAATCCTTAACTTCGGAACTGATAAAAAACCGCGGCACATCTGATCTCAGCAATCATGAGAAAAACCTGATCAACAGGATTTATACTCCTGAAAGCCAGCAGAATGTAGCCCCGAATTCATTGCTGTATTTTGAAAATAAAAATAATGATACACCTGTGATTCAGAATCCTACCATCATTTCCGGGCAGGATGAAAGCTATGAAGATGTGGAAGACATAGAAATTGAGGAACACAAACCGGAATCTTTATCGCTTCAGAATAATGAAAAAGATTTGATCATCAAAGCATTGGAAAAACATAAAGGAAGAAGAAACAAAGCGGCAGATGAACTGGGAATTTCCCAACGAACCCTGTACAGAAAAATAAAACAATATAACTTAGAAGAATAATAATCATGATTAGACTTAATGCAAAACCTGTCAATTTCAAATTAGGAGAATACATCAGCAACGGATACGAGTTTTACAAAGCAAATTTCGGAAGCCTGCTGGGAGCATTTCTTCTTGCAATGGTAATGTCAATCATTCCTTTTTGCGGACTTTTGGCTGTGGGAAATTTTTACAAATATTGCCGTGACTTAAGAGCCGGAAAAAATGTGAGTGCAGGAGATATTTTCAATTTTGATGATTTCACGCCTTACTTTCTGATACAGCTGGTTTTGTTCGGCGGAGTAATGCTGATTTATATTCCGATGCTGTTTATGATGCCGATGATGGCAGACCGGGATCCTTCCGCAGGTCCGCCCGCTCTCTTTGTAATTTATATGATCTTCGTTTACATAGCGATTTTAATCGTTTGTCTCAAAGGATTCTATATGCCTGCATTAATTTCTCTCGGAAGAATTATTGATATTAAAGAAGCATGGAAAATCTCTTCCGTAATGACTAAAGGGAACCTTCTTTCAATCTTTTTATATTCACTCGCTGTAGGATTTTTATCGCAGCTGGGAATCATTGCCTGCTTTATTGGTGTGATTTTTACCATACCTTTTGCGTATGCCTCTCATTACTTTGCATACGAAGATGCTATGAAGCAGGTTACTTATGATGAAATTCAGGAAATTGGTACTAAAAATGAACTTTAAAATTAAAAATATCAAAAACGGGCAGCCAAAATTCTGGCTTTTTCTGTTGTGCCTGTCTCTGCTGAATTCGTGCTATACATTTACGGGTTCATCTCTCAAAGATGAAAAAACAATTCAGATCAATGAATTTCCGAACAATGCACCTTTGGTAAATCCTACGCTTTCACAGCAGTTCTCAACAGATATTCAGAACAGGTTTTTACAAAGAACTACGTTAAAAGGAACAAAAGAAAACCCGGATATTCTGGTGGAAGGTGAAATTACAGATTATACCATCACACCAACAACCATCAGCTCCAATACCGTTAATAACCAAAATACGGGAGGAGTTGTTCAGGAATCTCAAAATAAGCTCACCATCACCGTGAAAGTGCATTATGAAAACAGGCTCCATCCTGAACTGAGCTTCGACAGAACCTACTCTGATGAAGCGGTTTTCAACAGCAATTTATCGCAGTCTGATATCGAAAGCTCTCAGGTGAAAATTGCCACCGACAGGATTATTAATAAAATATTTAACGACATTGTAGCGAACTGGTAACATGAATCATAGAGTTTTAGAATTATTAAAGACCCCAAAAAATATTCAATCGGAAGACCTCAACCTTCTGAAAGAGGAAATTAATTCTTTTCCCTATATTCAAAATATCAGAGCGTTATACTTGTATGGGGTTCATCTGTATGATAAAGAAAACTATCAAAAAGCGCTCTCTACAACAGCAGCATATACTACGGATAAAAAAATCCTTTACCAGCTGATTAACGGCAAAATCCAGCAGAAACCCAAAGCAGAAATTGTTTCGGAAACGGTGAAAGAGAAAATCATTCCCGCAGAAAATCCGCTTCAGCTTTTATTACGCTCTAAAGCATCAGTTTTTCCTTTGAAAAGAGAAGAGGAAGCTGTAGCAGAAACCCAGCCTGAAACCGTTGAAGATAAGACAGGAGAAGTTATCGAAAATGAAAGCAGTTTCGGAATTCCTCCGGAACCGAAGCCTGAAGCCAAAGAAGTTTTTGTAAACGGGGAAAGAAACAGAATTTTATTTGAAGGAGAAGAAAATTTTCTTGAAGATGAAAATGTTGAGGTGATTGATCTGGAATCTACCTTAGAATCAGGCTCCATCATTACCCAGAAATTGGATAAAAAACAGGATGCACCGATAGAAAATCAATACAATACTCAGGAAAATAAAAGTTCTGAAATTGTTGAGGCTGAAAGTTTTACACCGGGAACCATTATTGAAGAAGAAAAAATACATTCAGAATCTGAAAAAGAAGAAGTTTTAAATAAATCTGAATTAAATCTCCACGAAACAGAATCATTTCTTACGGATGTTCGGATTGCTCCAAATGAAACGGAACAAAAATCTGAAAACAAAAATACAGAATTACAGGAACAGGATGATTCTCTAAGCAATACAGAAGAAGTCACAGAATTTACTCCGGAAACAATTATCAATGAAGACAAAATTTCTTCTGAAGAACAAGAAACCCTTCAAGATGATTCCGAATTAAGCTTCCACGGAATGGAGTCTTTCCTGCCTGAGGTGAAAATACAGCCAAATACGGAAGATAAAGTATCGGAAATTTCCCAGCCGAATTTGAGCAAGCATGAAGATGAAATGCGCAGGCTGATTGAAGAGGTTGAAAGGAAAATGAAAGAAAAAGCCGCTTCCGAAAGTCCTAAAATAAAAGAAGAACCAGAAAACACAGGAAACGGCATCAGCTTTTCAGAAACCCAAAGTTTTGAGGTAAAATCTGAAGAATCAAAATCTGAGAAAGTAATTAAAGAACCTTTTGCGGAAACCAATGCTCAGCCCGAATCTTCAGAAAAACAGGTAAAAGAAATTTCAGAAGAAAAAATAATGCCTGCTGAACAAACTTCGGAGGTCAATACTTCCTGGAGGCCCATGTCCTTTGAAGCAAACCTTCCTGATTCTTTGTTAAATAAAACTGCAGAAACTGCTCAGCCTCAACCTGAAATTTCTTTAGATAATAAAACAGAAGCTATTCAAAACGAAAAGTCTAAAGAAAAGCTTCCTCAGAACGCAGATATTACCAAACCTGCTGAAAAGATAACCAAAGAAGCGGAAGGGCTTACAGGAACGAATGAAGAACGTACGGCTCCGGAAGCAGAGATTGAGAAGAAAGAAGAAGCTCCCGTAATGAATGTGTCATTCTTTGGCTCCGGATGGGCAATTCCCCACCCTGAAAAGAAAGAGGAAAAAACAGAAGAACTGGAAGAGAATAAAAAGGAAAAAGAAACCTTCTCATCTGTTGAAAATAAGAAATCCAATCTTCCTGACAGCAATGTGCAGGGATTTATCAATACATGGCAAAGCTGGCTGAAAATCGACAGATCTGAGGACACGAAGAAAGATAAAACCGAAATCAAAAATAAGGTTATTGAGACATTTATTGAAACTAATCCTAAGATCAGTCAGCTGAAGGAAGAAAGCAATTTTACCGTTAAAGAAAAAGGTGATGATATTTCCCATCTGATGACGGAAACCCTTGCTAATCTTTACTTGGAACAAAAACTTTACACAAAAGCGGTTAAGGCATTCGAAGCTTTAATTAAAAAAACTCCTGAAAAAAAGGAATATTACGAAACCAAAATTCAGGAAATTAAAGATTTCAGAACCAAAGGATAATCTATGAATGTATTGTTAATAAATGCTTATCAGATACTGACTGTTTTTCTGGCCATCGCTGTACTGTACGCAGCTGCTATTGCAATCCTTTTTAAAAACAGAGCCGGTATTTTGCATTATCTGGCATTAATCCTTTTTCCTGTGGTTGGTCCTTTAGGAATTGTTGTAGGAAATTGTACAATGAAATAAAAAACAAAACAGTGGAAATTTTCCGCTGTTTGTTTTTACGACTGTTCCGTAAAATCTTTATTTTTAGTGAATTTCCGCCATATTTTCCGTCCGAATAACAAAATACAAAGTATCATTGCAATAGCGCAGAGGCCTGCGAGAATAGGAGCAGCTATTGCCAAAAACGTCATAATTCCTGCACCGGCCGTTTCTGCGGTACCCACAACAGAGTTGCCTAAACCTCCCGTAGTTGCGGTAGATGCGGCACGAAGCCCGGCAAAACCGGAACTGATGATTGCCGCTGTTCCGCCTCCTGCAATTAAAGCTAAAGCCCATTGTGGAAATGTCCCAAGATCTACAAACTGGCTTGCAAAGAGTACAGAGCCCGCAATCGTTGCCATAGGAACTGAAATGGTATCCAGCAAATGATCTATCAAGGGAATATAGTAGGCTAAAACTTCTACAATCGTTGCAAGTCCTGTAGCGATAAGAACTGGAAGCCCTGCAAGCCACTCAAAATGTTCATTGATGGGAATCCAGTGCATATAGGAAGCAAGGCTCACGGCAAACATCGGGAGAAATACCCGGAATCCGCTTGCTGCTGCCAATCCGATGCCGATAAACGCACTCAGAATATAAGGTAGGTAAGGAACATTATCTAACATATTAATTTTCAGACATATTGTTTTTCCGAAGATACAAAAAAATAAATTCTGAAAATGTTTATTGATATCTCTATTAAACTTCAGAATTTTTCACAAAGATCATGTAAAGCTAAACGTAAGAAAAACTTTATGAGGATCATAACAACCAAGATCAGGATCCTTTTTGAGATTTGCAAAGTTTAATGAACTGCTCTTCTACCTCCTGAAATCTATCGGGCATTTCGGGAGAGACCCAGAAAAGCATGGCCATTGTCTTATCGCCGAAACTTTCTTTAAAAAGATTTTTATTGAGTCGGTAGCATTCTCTGAGCAGCCTTTTGATACGGTTTCTGTGTACAGCTTTCTTAAAAAATTTTTTTGAAACCGAAACGGCAAACTTCGTACTTTCAATAGGAGCAGCAGGTTTGTCTTTCAGGATGATGATTCTCAGATTCCCATTGCTTCTCCATTTACCTTTTTCAAAAAGCAAAGAGATCTCGTTGTTTTTTTTGAGTTTTTCGGCTCTGGGATATTTGAAGTTTGTCATTTACGACGTAAATATAAGAGAATTTAATCTTTTTTAACCAGGTAATTAATTACCTCTGCCGCCGCATACAATCCGAAAATCGCAGGAATAAAGCTGATAGTTCCGTAAAAAGACCTCTTATAATTGCTCCCGTCAGTCATTTTTAAACTTTCCTCGTTCTGAATTTCATTTGAAAAAACACAGCGGATTCCTTTATTTATTTTTTCTTTTTTCAATCTTTTTCGTACCTGTTTTGCAAGGTAGCAGTTGTGGGTTTTGCTGATATCCCTTACCATAACTTTACTGGGATCTGCTTTTCCGCCGGCTCCCATAGAACTTACCACTTTTATTTTTCTCCTTCTTGCGGCAATCAGAAGCTTCAGCTTCGGCGTTACACTGTCGATACAATCGAGGATATAATCAAATTTTCCTTCATCAAGAACCTGGTCCATCTTTTCAGGATTAAGAAACTCATTGATTTTCGTTAAATTAAGCTTGGGATTGATATCTAAAAGGCGTTCTGCCACTACTTCCACCTTATGTTTTCCTACCGTTGAATGCAAGGCGGGAAGTTGCCTGTTGATGTTGGTAATGTCTACCGTGTCGCCATCTGCAATCGTCATGTTTCCAACGCCGGATCTTGCAAGGAATTCTGCGGCAAAAGAACCGACACCTCCCAAACCGACCACCAGTACATTGGCTTTCGTAAGCTTGTCTAAACCTTCTTCCTTGATCAGAAGCTCCGTTCTTTCCAACCAGTATTTATCCATTTTTTATCGTCTCTAAATTTTCTAAAATCTGTTGATGCAAATCCTCCGGCGAAATATTTTTTATTTCCGCAACTTTTAAGTACAGATCACTGATGTCGAAATCATCATTATCGGTTTCTAAAAAGATTTTGTCTAAAGGAGCATTTTTCAAAGTATTTTGCAAAGATAAATTATACAAAACCGCTTTTCCAAAACTCAGGTAAAAATTATTTTTAAGCAGATCCCCGGCAATGCTTTCTTTTTTATTAAAACCATGAATAATCATCGGCTGTTCAGCGTACTTTTTAAAAGCAATCAGCTCATAAAATTTTCTTACACAATGAATGATTACCGGTTTTTTAAGCTCATTGGAAATCCTGATCTGTCTCAGAAAAACTTCCTCCTGAATCTTCTGGTCTGTATCGGCGAAAGAATCCAGTCCGCACTCACCAATAGCAATACAATTTTCGGTAATATTCGATTCCATCCAGCTGAATTGCTCTTCAATACAATTAATATTAATAGATTTTGGATGAATCCCGATAGAATAAGGAGTATCTGTATGAGTGCTGCTCAGATCCAGATTATAAATTCCGAAAGAAATATTTCTTTTATGATGATGAAAATCAAAAAAATCCATAGTCAAAAATACAATTAATTTGTAGTTTGCGTAAATTCCTTAAACGAACGTTTATAAGTTTGTTAAAAATTTCTTAACTTTACTCAAAAGTGCATTGTATGAAGAAAAAATTTACAGAAAAACAAATACATATTTTAGACATCGCCGAAGAGCTGATTGCAAAAAAAGGCTACGAAGGCACATCAATAAGAGACATCTGTTCCAAAGCGAATATTAATGTTGCCATGATCTCTTATTATTTTGGGTCCAAAGAAAAAATGATGTCTTATCTTTACCAATACCGGGTGCTTAAAACAAGAGAAAATTTTTCAGAGTTTGCAGACACCATTAAAGAAGGAAGACCCGAAATGCAGATGAAAGAAATTATCAAATATATTGTCACACAATTATTTAAGTATAATTATTTTCATGGGTTCGTTACCCAGGAACTACGCCATACTGAAAACCTCAAAGACGAATTGATGGATTTCTACCAGCTTTTTGTAAAAAAACTGGATGAGGTAATTAAAAAAGGCGTCACATCAGGCGTTTTTACCTTTACGCCAAAGCCTGAAGATGTTCTCACCACCATCATCGGCTCAACCTTATTTGTAATCCGCAACCGAAGTTTCTATGAACTCTATGTTCCCAATAAAAGTGAGGAAACCTATATGAAAGAAGCCGAAAAAAAAGTAAGAATGAATCTCCTAATGAGCGTTTTCGCAATTTTGGGATACGCTGCAGACTAAAATTACGTTAAATAATCATAAAAAAAAATCTATTGACAAAAAAGTTATATTTTTGCAAATTAGTAAATCGGCTGTACCATCCGAAAACTGTTGAATTTTTTATATGAAAAAATATATTTTAGGTCTTTTTGCTGTTGCAGTAGTAGCATCGTGCGTGAGCAATCAGGAAAGAGCAATGAAAAGCGCGGATAAAAACCTCATCCTGAAAACCGCCAATGATAATTTCGCCAAAAAGAAATGGAAAAATGCATTGGCTCTTTACGACAGGCTTGCCAACTTAGTGGCAGGAACGGATGACTTCCCGAATGTTGCCTTTAACACAGCGTATGCCAATTATTACGATAAGAATTTCAGATTAGCAGGAAATCAGTTTAAAAACTTTGCGGTAAATTTTCCGAAAGACCCCAGAGCAGAAGAAGCAGCTTATATGGCCGCTTTATGTTACTATGAAGGATCTATGGATTACAACCTGGATCAGTCTACCACACAATCTGCCATCACGGAACTACAGGAATTCCTGAATAATTATCCGAACTCCGAAAGATCTAAAAATATCAATACCCTGATTGATGAACTGTCTTATAAGCTTGAATTCAAAGCCTATGAAAATGCCAGGCAATACTTCAAAATGGGAGAATATAAAGCAGCTAACGTAGCGCTGGAAAACGTTCTTGAAGATTTTCCAAGTACGAAACTTCGTCCGCAGATCTACGATTATATCATAAAGGCACGTTATGAACTTGCAACAAAATCGGTTTATGACCTGAAAGACGAGCGGATAGAAAGTGCATTGGCTTTCACAAGACAGATCGAAAAAGAAATGCCCAATACCGAGCTTGCCAAAACAGCACTGGATATCAGGGAAAAGCTTGAAAAAGAAAAGAAAGATTTCGTAGTTGTGAAGAAGCAGACCGAAGCGAAAATTGCGGCACTAACGGAAAGGCAGAAAAGACTGCAGGCTCAGAATGACGAAAAAGTAAAAACGGAGCAGCAGATGAAAGATCAGGTAGAGGCAGAAAAGAAAGCAATGCAGATCCAGAGGGATAGTGCAGCGATTAATACGCCTCCGCCCGCAGCCACTTTTAAAATTCAAAGATAATTCGTAAATTTGCGAACTTAAATAAAAATAATATTCTCAAAATGAGTGTAAAAGATACAAAAGCAGAAGTAAATACCATTACTTACGATAAGGATAAGATTGAAGACAAAGTAGGCTCAATCTACGAAGCGATTGTTATCATGGGAAAAAGAGCAGAGCAGATCAATGCTGAAATCCGTACGGAACTTCACAATAAGCTTGATGAATTTGCTGTTCACAATTCTACATTGGAAGAAGTTTTCGAAAACAGAGAGCAGATCGAAATCTCAAAACATTACGAAAAGCTTCCGAAGCCAACTTCCATTGCTATCGAAGAATGGCTGAACGATGATATCTACTTCAGAAAAACTGAAGAAAGAAAATAAGAATCAATGTATTTTTTATAATGAAGGTCATAAGAAAATCTTTTCTTATGACCTTTGTTGTTGGAATAGGTTTGTAAGAAAAATTAAGTAAATTAGTATTCATAAAATTTAAATGGAATGAACCTTTCCGGGAAAAAAATTCTCCTCGCTGTTTCAGGAGGAATTGCAGCGTACAAAATTCACTTTCTGATCAGGGATTTTATTAAAAAAGGTGCAGAAGTACAGGTTATTATGACACCTGATGCCGAACATTTTGTAACCAAGCTTAGTATTTCAACACTCTCCAAAAAGCCGGTATACTCAGATTTTTACAATGACAACGGAACCTGGAACAGCCATGTGGAAATGGCGCTTTGGGCAGACGTGATGATTATTGCTCCGTGTACCGCAGGCACCCTATCCAAAATGGTTCACGGCATGTGTGATAACTTGGTAATTGCAACTTATATGTCCGCAAAATGCCCGGTTTTTATCGCCCCGGCAATGGATCTTGATATGTATGCACACCCTTCAACCAAAAAGAATCTTGAGCTGGCGGAAAGCTTCGGGCATATTGTAATTCCTGCCGAAAGCGGCGAGCTGGCAAGCGGACTGAGCGGTCAGGGGAGAATGTCTGAACCCGCAACCATTGCCCAAACAATTGAAGATTTTTTTAATGCAGATACTCAAAAAACGCTGGAAGGCAAAACCGTTTTAATTACGGCCGGACCTACCTATGAAGCCATCGATCCTGTTAGATTTATAGGAAATCATTCTTCAGGTAAAATGGGATTTTCTCTCGCAGAAGAAGCTTCCAAAAGAGGCGCAAAAGTTATTTTGATTTCGGGGCCGAGTGCTGAGAAAGCAATTCATAAAAACATTGAGCTTCATAGAGTAATTTCTGCAAAAGAAATGCTGGCAAAGGTTTTTGAATTCTATGATTCCGCAGATATCGGAATTGCGAGCGCAGCTGTTGCCGACTATGCTCCCAAAGAAGTAGCCGAAGAAAAAATTAAAAAGAATGATGAAAATTTAACCATTGAGCTGGTTAAAAATCCTGACATTCTGAAGACTATGGGCGAAAAGAAAACACATCAGTTTTTGGTTGGTTTTGCGCTGGAAACTCAAAATGAAGAAGAAAATGCCAAAGGTAAACTGGAGAAGAAAAATCTGGATATGATTGTTTTGAATTCCTTACGTGACGAAGGCGCCGGATTTAAGAACGATACCAATAAAATAAAAATATTTACCAAAACGGAAAAGAAAGAATTTAACCTGAAATCTAAAGAAGAGGTCGCTAAAGATATTCTGGATTGTATTGAAGGACAACTTTTAAAATAATATCAATTTAAATTTTTTATCTGATATTTTAACCATACAATGATCGTGCTGGCTTAATTTAGCATGCTTCTTCCAAAGCCAACCGTTTCACGATACATCTGAGGCGAAATGCTCACGTTAGCCTTGAAGAACCTGCTGAAATAATATTCGTCCTGATATCCCAATTCATATGCAATTTCTTTTACGGCTTTGTTTGTAAGGTACAGCTCCCGTTTAGCTTCAATAATTATTCTTTCAGAGATCAATTCTGTAAGGGTTCTGTTGAAATGTCCTTTTGTGATTTTAGCCAAAGCTTTAGCAGAAATATTTAAAGATTCGGCATAATCGCTTGCCGAGTGCTTTTTCTTGAAATCTCTTTCTATCGCATCTTTGAGATTTTGAAGAATAAAAGGTTCTCTTACATCAGCCGTAGCAATAAAAGTATCAGGCTGCTGTTCAGCTTTCAGTCGGCATAACGTAATTAAAAATATTTTCAGATAAGAAATTAATAGCTCATATTGAGCGAGCGCAGGATTTTGCATTTCAGCCCTCATTTGCTCAATCAGAACTTTGAGTTTTGGTGAAGCCTCTTGATTAATTTCTACAAATGGTGGTTTGTAAATATTATTAAACAATATTCCGTTGCATGCAACTTCTGCCTGATGCTTATGGATGCAGAAAAAGTCCGGGTGAAAATGCAGCGCAATACCTGTAACCTGTTTCTTTGAACGGATCATAAAAGGCTGGTATGGCGAAAAAGCAAACAGGCTGTTCCCGGTAAATTCATATTCTGAAAAATCGGCTTTTACAATGCCGTTTCCCTGAAGCCATATTAAAGAATAATAGTTGTTCCGCTGAATATGATCGAAATAAGAATCATCTTCAAATGAAAAAATTTTAAATGCCAGATTTCCGTTCTGGGGATTGATAAGCGTATGCACCATTTGATTTTCCATATCACAAATATATTATTTTAATCTACGCTCTGTTTCTTTAATCGGAAGGTCGTTAATACTGGCAAATCTTTTTTGCATGTATCCGTTATCATCAAATTCCCAAAGCTCATTCCCGTAGCTGCGAAACCATTGTCCGGCAGTATCATGCCATTCATATTCAAAACGCACCGCCATCCGGTTTTCCCTGAAACCCCATAGTTCTTTCCTGAGTTTATATTCCAATTCCTTTTCCCATTTTTGTTTTAGAAATTGCTTTACTTCCTCTCTTCCGTTGATGAAATCAGTTCGGTTTCTCCATTCGGTATCTTTCGTATAAGCCAGGCAGACTTTTTCGGGGTCTTTTGTATTCCAGGCATCTTCAGCCATCTGAACTTTTTGCAAAGCAGTTTCGAGTGTAAATGGCGGAACGGGTAATCTTTTTTCTTCCATTTCTTTAGTTTTAAAAAATGATGCTGCATTGGTGAAATGGCAGCATCATTTCATAGATTATAATTTAAATAACTTTTGCCAATGGAAAATCAATTTCTACTTTCGTTACAGCATGTAAATAATTCATTGCGGTTTTTTCTGCAACTAACAACACAAGCTCAACTACATGCGCTTTTGTGTAGCCTGCATTGATAAAAGCTTCAATAGACTCATCGGAAGCAAATCCTTTTTTTACGGTTATTTCTTTGGCGAGCTGTACCAAAACATTTAATTTGTGATCAAAAGAAACATCTCCTTTTCTGATTTCAAGGGTCTGCTCTTCTGTAAATCCGTTCATAGTCGCCAGTAAAGTATGTGCAGACTGACAGTAATGGCAGTCATTCACCTGGCTTACGATGAGATTTACAGCCTGTTTTTCCTTATTTGAAAAAGCTGTTTTAGCATTCTGAAACGTAAGATAATTTTTTAGAGCCGTTTCAGATAATGCCATTACTGCATAAAGATTGGGAACCATTCCTAATCCCTTTTTAAGATTATCAAAAATCTCCTGGTTTTCCGCAGATACTTCATCTCTTGCCGGAACTTGAAAATGTGTCATTTTTTAATGTTTTTAGGTTATATCATTATTGATGATGCAAAGTTGCCAAAGCAGAGGAAATTTTAAAATGGATTATTAACGCAAGTTGATGGACAATTTTCTCCTGTATTTTAAAGCCATGAAAAAAGACAGCGGGTTTTACCATAACTAATCACAGACTATTACCCTACAATATCAGATTTTAGCATTCAATTCCGGAGATTTTTATCGTTTGATAAGAATAATTTTAATAAATTTCCGTTCTCAATCTTTATTAGGAAAATGAAAAAATTTATAAGCATATTATTACTTCTGTTTTTGTGTAATCTCAGTTTCTCGCAGGAATTGCTGGCTACCGTTCAGGTAAATGCCCAACAGTTGGGAGGAAGCAACCAGTCGGCGTACAAAGCGCTGGAAAAAAGCCTGAAAGATTTCATCAACAATACGAGCTGGACAGGAAAAAGGCTCCAGAACTTTGAAAAAATAAAATCAAATTTCGCAATCGTCATCAGCGAAAGAGACGGAAACCGATTCCGGGGAAGCATAGTAGTTCAGGCAGTTCGCCCTGTCTATAATACGACGTATGAATCTCCGCTTCTTAATCTTCAGGATCAGCGCTTTTCTTTTGATTATGTGGAGAATGAAAACCTTATTTTTAACGAAAGACAATTTTCCGGGAAAAACCTTATTGATGTGATCAGCTTTTATGTTTATGTAATTTTAGGAGTTGATGCAGACAGCTTTCAGTCGATGGCAGGAACACAGTGGTTTCAGAAAGCACAGCAAATCGCACAAAACGGAGAATCGCAGAATACATACGACGGGTGGAAGCAGATTAATGAACCAAGAAGCCGTTCCGTTTTAATCAGGGAAATTTTGAGCCCGAACTGGAGCCAGCTGCGTGCAACCATCTATTCTTATCACAGGGCAGGACTTGATAATCTTTTTAATCAGGATCAGACAGGCGCCAAAAAAGTAATTTTTGATGCGCTGATGCAATTAAGACAATACGAAAATTCTTTCCAGCAGGCGTATTTCTTTAATCTTTTTATGGATACGAAGGCAGATGAAATTTTTAATATCTTTAATACGGGCAACAACGGAGGAATTGTTTTGGGAGATTTGAAGAATGTAATGATCGTTATTTCTCCTAAAAGCACAGAATCCCGCTGGAACAAATGGAAACAGTAATCTTCGCTTGAATCCTGAAATCTAATGTTCTATATTTGCAATAGCTAAAGTAACCGCTATTATCAATGCTTTCGAGAATATACATTAAAAATTTTGCCCTTATTGATACCCTTGAAGTATCATTACATAACGGTCTGCAGGTGATTACCGGGGAAACCGGCGCCGGGAAATCTATTATTTTGGGTGCTTTACGACTGATCCTTGGAGAAAGGGCAGATGTAAAATCGATCTCTAAAGCAGAAGAAAAAAGCATCGTTGAGACAGAATTTTCTTTAAATAACCAGTTTAAAAAATTCTTTATCGAAAACGATCTGGATTATGAGCATCAGACCATTATCCGGAGAGAAATCTTACCTTCCGGAAAATCAAGGGCTTTTATCAATGATGTTCCGGTTACCCTGGATATTTTAAAAGAATTGTCTTCTCAGCTGATCGATATTCATTCACAGTTTGAAACGTCCAATCTTTTTACGGCAGAATATCAATTTAAAATTATCGACGGGCTTTCTGAAAACAAACAGATCATTCATGATTATCAAAATGAATTTTCGGATTTCCAAAGTCTTAAAATACAGCTTAAAAAGCTTCAGACCCAGCTTGCGGAAGCCAATAAGGAAAGCGATTATAAAACATTTTTGTTAAATGAGCTTGAAGAGCTTCATCTTGATGATGTAGATTATGAAGAACTTCAGAACCAGCTTTCTATCCAGGAAAATGCGGAAATGATCTCTGATAATCTGGCTCAGGTTTTGTCAAGGTTTCATCAGGAAGAAGTTGGAATTCTGTCATTTTTTAATGAAGCTAAAAATAAACTTTCCAGAATAGCGGAAGTTTCCGGTAGTTTTGAAGAACTTAATGAACGGCTTGAAACTTCTTTCGTAGAATTAAAAGACATTATTTCAGAGCTGGAAGATGAAGCGGAAAATATTGAGGTAAATCCTGAAAACCTGTTTTTATTAATCGAATTAAATAACAGGATCAACAGTCTCTTTGTAAAGCACAATGTTACTGATGTTTCGGAATTAAAAGAAATCAGAGATCAGCTGTCAGGAGAACAGTTGGGAGCTTCGGAACTGGAATCGCAGATTGAAGAAATTCAGGCTAATATTGCTAAAAAAGAAAAAACGCTTAAGTCTTTAGCGGCTACATTATCGAAAAACAGGAAGAAAAATATTGCTGTTTTCATTCAGAAAACAGAATCTTTGCTCAAAAAACTAGGTCTTGAAAAAGCGAGAGTGGATATTGAATTGCAGGATGCTACGGATTTCAACCAGTTCGGGAAAGAAAATATACAGCTGTTATTTCAGGCTAATTCCGGATTTCCTTTAAAACCTATTCAGACCGCCATTTCCGGTGGTGAAAGATCTAGGGTGATGCTGGCTGTGAAAAAGATTATTGCCGAAAGCGACGAGCTTCCAACCTTAATTTTAGACGAAATTGATACCGGAGTTTCGGGAAAAGTAGCCGAAGAAATCGGAAATCTGATGCGCGAAATGTCTGCCGATATGCAGCTGATCGTGATTTCACACCTCGCTCAGGTTGCCGCAAAAGGAAATAATAATTATAAAGTGGTGAAGCAGGACGTTGCCGGGAGAACGCAATCTACCATTGTTCCTTTAAGTGATGAAGAGAAACTCAACGAAATTGCACAGTTACTTTCAGGAAGTAAAATTACAGAAGCCGCATTGGCACAGGCGAAAGAATTAATAGGGTAATTTTTAAAATATAAAAAAAGACTTCCGGATTTTCGGAAGTTTTTTTGTGCTTTATCCAATCTGTTTGTCATCCTGAAAGGATCTGAATTATCCCGCTGATTACACAGATTACAAATTACATAGGTCAGCTTTGCAATGGCAATATTTAATAGTAAGTTTCTTTCAGTCAGTCTTAAAATGAATTTAAATCTACTCAGATGTAAAGTAATTTAAAACAGTTTTGTTTTGACCAAAACAAAACGACAGCTCTTTAAAGCGTGTTTACATTTGAAATTTATTTTTACCATTAAGGCATTAAGCTTCTTTAGCTTAAAAAACTTAATAACAATCAATTTATTGATTGCTTAATTATAATCAGTTTAACGCACTTAAATTCTTAATGTTAATTTTAAGAATAAGCTTAGTTTATTTTAATTTAGAAAATTAAGAAAGAAGCTATAAAATGTATTAAGTAAAATTTAAAAGCACTCTTAAAGCTAAAAAACTGTAACAATTGTATCTTTATGCAAACTAATGTAAATAAAAGATAACTATGTTTGTAAAGTTCCTGAAATTAGAGTTCAAAAGTTTTTTTCGAGGAAGTTCTTTAGGAATCAACTTGGCGATGAAGATTCTTCGGTTTATCGGAATTCTTTATTTTATGGCATGCCTTGTAGGAGGAGCGTTTGGTGCATTCTTCTACATCCAGGAGGAAATGCATCAGAACCCTATACAAGTGGTTTCAAGATTTATGATTGCAGCCTGGGCGGTTGATTTGATTGTGAAATACATCTGGCAGGAATTGCCCACTCAAAACATCAAGCCTTTTCTCACGCTTAATATTTCTAAGAAGACACTGGTGAATTATATGATGGGAAAAACCTTTTTGTCTGCGTTCAGTTGGCTGAATTCCCTGTTTCTGATTACTTTTGCTATCATTGCATTGTTCAACGGATATAATGCATTGGGTGTTGTTGCTTGGCTTATCGGGATTTCCCTGTTATTTTATCTTAATAATTTCATCAATATTCTTTTTAATGATAAAGAAATAATTGCTATTGTAATCGGCTGTATTTTTACGGGCGTGGCAGCATTAGCCTATTACCATATCGTTCCTGTTCTGGAGTATTCTGAGAATTTTTTCTTTAATTTTTATGAAAAACCTTATTTCCTGATAATTTCCGTTGTGTTATTTTTGGCTTTATGGAAAATCTGTTTCAGTCATATCCGGAAAATATTTTATCTCGATCAGGGACTTGAAGCTAAAAAAGAAGTCGGGAAAACAGAAAATATCACGTTCCTGAACAAATACGGAGCCATCGGAACATTCATCAATAACGATATTAAATTGCTGAAGCGAAACAAAGTTACCAAAGGAATTGTATGGGGAAGCTTCCTGTTTCTATTCTACGGATTGCTGATGTTCTCTTCTCCAATTTATAAAACTCCGGCCATGATGATGTTCATGGGATTGTTTGTAACCGGAGGATTTCAGTTTATGTTCGGGCAGCGGGTGCCTGCTTTCGACAGTTCGTATTATCCGCTGATGATGACGCTGAATGTTCCTTACAAAGAATATTTAAAAGCAAAATGGTGGCTGATGAATATTGTAACGGGTTTTTCGATTATTCTGGCGTTGTGCTATGTCTATTTCGGATGGGATATGTACCTTACTTTTTTTGCGGCAGGAATTTATAACATTGGTGTTAATTCTCAGTTCACACTTTGGTCCGGTGCCTTCAATAAAATGCAGATCGACCTGAATGCCAAAGAAAAAAGATTCGGGCAAAAAAACAGCTTTAATATGAAATCTTTGCTGCTGCTGATTCCTAAATTATTTTTACCGATGGCCGTTTTTGGATTGATGCAGTATTTCTTTAATATTACGGCGGGAGTTATCAGCATTGCCGTTTTAGGGTTAATAGGATTTTTACTGAGAGAAAAAATATTCGATATTATCGTAAGACATTACAAGGTAGAAAAATACAGCACATTAGAAGCATTTAAAAATAAAGACTAATATGATCACAATTAATAATTTAACAAAAACATACGGCAAAGCAACCGTTTTAAATATAGAACATCTTGAAATTCCGAATGGTGAAACTTTCGGTTTGGTAGGAAACAACGGTGCAGGAAAAACGACACTGTTTAGCCTTATGCTTGATCTTATCCAGGCTACGACGGGCTGTGTAAGCATCGACGGTATCAAAGTGCACGAATCTGAAGCGTGGAAAAACAAAGTTTCCGCTTTTGTAGATGATTCTTTCCTGATCGGCTATCTTACTCCGGAAGAATATTTTTATTTTATAGGGGAATTAAGAGGGCAGAACAAGGCTTCCGTGGACGAATTTTTAAAACAGTTTCATGATCTTTTCAGCGGTGAAATTTTAAATTCCGGGAAATATGTCCGTGACCTTTCTAAAGGGAACCAGAAAAAAGTGGGCATTGTAGGAGCCATTATCGGAAATCCCGAAATCATTATTTTGGATGAGCCTTTTGCCAACCTTGATCCTTCCACGCAGATTAAGCTTAAAAACCTCATTAAAGAACTTTCAAAACAGGAAGGTGTTACGTTCCTGATTTCCAGTCACGATCTTTCGCACACCACAGAAGTTTGCAACAGAATTGTGGTGGTTAATAAAGGACAGCTGGTAAAAGATATCCAGACCAATCCGGAAACCCTGAAAGATCTGGAAAGATATTTTGCAGACCAGATTTCTAGCCCGGTAGAAAGGGTGAATCCACTTGTTTAATAGATATTAGCAATATTTCAGATTTAAAAATCATTCAACCGTATTTGTGGTACATCCATTAATTTTGTTCCGTTAAAAATTTAATTTTATGGAATTAATTGAAAAACTGAACTGGAGATATGCTACCAAAGCAATGAACGGTCAGAAAGTGCCACAGGAAAAAGTGAATAAAATACTGGAAGCTGCGAGATTAGCTCCTACTTCAAGTGGTCTGCAGCCTTTCGAAATTATTGTTATTACCAATCAGGAAATCAAGGAACAGATAAAACCTCATGCCTGGAATCAGCCGCAAATTACGGACTGCTCGCATCTGTTGGTTTTTGCAGCCTGGGATAATTATACGGAAGACAGAATCAACAGGATGTTTGACCTTACGAATGAAATAAGAGGCTTTGAAAATGAAGGCTGGGAAAACTACAGACAGATGCTGTTGGGAATGTATCCGCAAAGATCTGCTGAAGAAAACTTTACCCATGCTGCAAAACAGGCTTATATCGGTTTTGGTGCGGCAATTATCGCAGCGGCTTTTGAAGAGGTAGATTCTACACCAATGGAAGGTTTTGTTCCGGAAGAAGTCGATAAAATTTTGAGTCTACAGGAAAAAGGATTAAAAAGCGTTCTTTTACTGCCTTTGGGATATAGAGATCCTTCGAACGACTGGCTGGTAAACCTTACCAAAATAAGAAAACCGAAAGAAGATTTCGTTACGGAAATCAACTAATTATTTTACTCATAAAAATACCCTTTCAATTGCTGAAAGGGTGTTTTATTTATTATTTGAATTTCTCCGGAATAACACTGTAAAATCAGTGAGAATCAGTGAGAATCTGTGGGAGTTTAAAACTCAGCATTCGGTTTCCAATCCACCACCGCTCTTATAAATGCTTCTGCATTTTCCACAGGAATATTCGGTAGAATTCCATGTCCTAAATTGGCAATGTATCGGTCTTTTCCGAAACGGTTGATCATTTCGGTCACCATTTTTTTGATCGTTTCCGGTGTTGAATGTAATCTTGCAGGATCAAAATTTCCCTGAAGCGTCATCGTATGATTGGTCAGTATTCTTGCTAATTCAGGTTTAATCGTCCAGTCTACGCCTAATGCTGAAACAGGAGACTGTGTCATTTCTTCCAGTGCAAACCAGCATCCTTTCCCGAAAACCACCACATGCGTAATCGGGCTTAATGCTTCCACGATCTGATTGATATATTTCCATGAAAATTCCTGATAATCTGCCGGAGAAAGCATTCCGCCCCACGAATCAAAGACCTGAACGGCAGATACTCCTTTTTCAACCTTTCTTTTCAGATAAGCAATCGTGGTATCAGTAATTTTTTGCAGTAATAAATGTGCTGCTTCCGGTTGTGTAAAGCAGAAAGATTTGGCAATATCAAAAGCCTTGCTTCCTTTTCCTTCCACGCAGTAGCAAAGAATTGTCCAGGGAGAGCCTGCAAAACCGATCAATGGAATTCCGTTGTCTAATTTCTGTAAAGTCAGTTCAATGGCATCAAAAACGTAGCCTAATGTATCATTCACATCCGGAACGGCAACATTTTGAACCTGTTCCATCGTTCTGATTGGCGTATCCAGCCAAGGGCCTACAGATTCCTTCATTTTAAAATCGATTCCCATCGCCTGCGGAACCACAAGAATATCCGAAAACAAAATGGCTGCATCCAGCGGAAATCTTCGGATCGGCTGTACGGTGATCTCGGAAGCAAGCTCGGGAGTCTGACATCTTGTGAAGAAATCATATTTGTCGCGAAGGGCAATAAATTCCGGCAAATATCTTCCTGCCTGTCTCATCATCCATACAGGTGGCCTTTCTACGGTCTCTCCGCGAAGCGCTTTTAAATATAGGTCGTTTTTAATCATAATCTATTACATAAATTGTTGCCAGTGAACAATTGTATATTAGTTTTTGTTTGCAATTTCTTTTCGTATCAGCTTAAAAAGAGATAAGAGCGTATTTCCTTCGGCCGTTAAAACCGGAACAGAACTGTGTTTCCTGATTTCACAGGAAGTCGTTTCGCCGATAGATATCGGGATGAAGCCTTCCATAGAATTCTGCTTTGCAAAACTACGAACTCCGCTCGGACTAAAAAATACGACAGCATGATATTTTTCAGTTACCAACGGATTAATTTCTTCCGTATTATAAACGACAACTTTTTTGTATTTTATATTTTGCAGCGGAAGCTCATTATCCAGGACACTTATGGCAAGATTTCCACAGAAATGAAGGAAATTTTCGTGCTGGCATTTTCCCGTAATGAATTTTGAAAGGCTGGCTGCATTTTTGAGTACCTTAAAAGTTCCGAAACCATGTTTCCGTACCGCTTTTTTTGTCTTTTCTCCGACACAGTAAATTTTGTTATAGTTTTTTGCCGTAAAATCTTCATTGGGGACGAAACCGTTTTTGAAAAAAGAATCTACGCCGTTCACACTGGTGAATATAAGGGAATAGTTTTTCAGGTCAAAAGGCTGAACTTTCAAAGGAGTTGTTCGTATTACCTCAATACAGTCAACCGCAATATCGTCTCCTAATTCTTTGGATATAATATTGCGGCCTATATTTTTGGTAAATAAGATGTTCATTTTTTAGCATATAAGCCTGAAGAATAATGGAATTTTAAATCTGATTTTTAATTTCGGCCATCAGTTCTTTTCCGCCGTTCTCCAGAACAACTTTAGCAAACTTTTTCCCGAAGTTTTCCTCTTCGTTGTAAATGAAATTTTCGTCGGTTGAAATGGAGTTTTTGCCGTCTAAAGAACAAAGGGCAGCTTTAAAACGGATCTGGTCATCAAAAATTTCGGCAAAAGCTCCGATGGGAGCCGTACAGCCTCCTTCCAGGGTGTTAAGGAAGCTTCTTTCCATTTCCACGCAGATCTGGGTGTTGGTATGATTGGTGAATTTTTTTACAATTTCGTTGATTTCTGTTTTGTCTGAATGCCCTGCAACAGCAATCACTCCCTGTGAAGGTGCCGGGATTAAAAACGGGATCATTTCATAATCGATGTCCATTTTCATTCTCTTGATTCCTGCTAACGATAAAATAGTAGCGTCAAAATCTCCTTCTTCAAGTTTCTGAAACCGGGTCTGTATATTTCCCCGAATGTCCGAAAATTCAGCGTTAGGAAAATTTTTAAGCCAGAAAGCTCTTCTTCTTAAGCTGCTTGTGGCGAGCTTCAGTTCGTGCAGTTCTTTATTTTTTGCAGATTCTTTTCTGATTAAAACGTCCTGAGGAAAATCTCTTTCGAGGTAAGAAACGATTTCAATATTTTCAGGAAGGTTGGTAGGGACGTCTTTTAAAGAATGTACGGCAATATCAATTTCGTCATTTAATAAAGCGATATCAAGATCTTTGGTGAAAATCCCTGTTATCCCAAGCGCATACAGAGGCTGCGTAAGATTTTTGTCGCCGGATGATACAATAGGAACGATTTCCGTTAGATAATTGTTGTTCTGAAGGTGCCTCGCCACTTCTCTTGCCTGCCAAAGTGCCAGTGCGGAATTCCTGGTTCCGATTCTAATGCTTTTCATTGAATTCGTTGTTTGGTTGTTCAACTAATATTTCGTGCATTAATTTACTAATTTCTTCGGCTTTTAACGGATTATCGATAATATATTTTGCAAAACGGTTGGTGATTTTCTGAATCATTTTATCGGAAAGTTCCATATCCGTGATGTTTATGTACTTATTTTTTTTGTAAAAGTTATGCATTTCATTGCGTTCCATGTTCTTCAGAACCGCTTTGAAATGATGGATATTGGGTGCGAGTTTTCTCTTTTTTTCCCACTCAAGGAAATCTTTCATCAGTTCCTTAATGATTTTTTCGGCTTTCGGAATTTCTTTTTCTCTCTGCTGAATGGTTTCCTGGATCTGTTTCGAAAGCTCATCAACATCAATTAATGTTACATTTTTGTTTTCAATAACATTTTTATCCACGTTATTCGGAATTGACAAATCAATTACCAGAGTTTCTTTCCCATTCGGAAAATGGGATTTGTTGACAATAGGATGTCTTGCGCCGGTTGCTACAATCAGAATGTCAGTCTGCTTAAGCTCCTGATCAAATTCAGCATAATCAATATGAGGAATATGATATTTTTCTGAAATTTTTTCAGCAGTTTCCTGCGTTCTGTTGGCAATTTTTATTTTAGGCTGATACACGTGTTTTACGAGATTCTCAACTGTATTTTGCCCTATTTCTCCCACACCGAGAAGAAGGATGTTTTTTTCGGTAAGCCTTTTCTGGTTATTGAGGATATAATGAACTGCAGCGTAAGATACCGAAGCGGCACCGTTGGAAATCCCGGTTTCATTTTTAATCCTTTTCGAAATCTGAATAGCTGAATTGATCGCTCTCTCCAGGTATGGATTGGAATTCTGTCTTTCTTTCCGGAACCTGCTGTATGCCTTTTTAATCTGTCCGATAATTTCAAAATCGCCGATGATCTGACTTTCCAGGCCTGCCGCCACCCTGAAAAGATGCGTTAAAGCCTCTTCCTTGGTAAGAATGTTAGCGTACTGAAGGAAATCCATCAGGTTCACCCCGATTGTTTTACAATATTCTTCAGCAACCAGCAGGTAATTTGGAGAAGTTGTGTAAATTTCGGTTCTGTTACAGGTAGAAACAACAAAAGCATCCCCTAAATTTTCATTATGAATCCGGGTGACAAAATTTTTAATGTTTTCATCAAAGAACGCAAATTTGCCTCTGGTTTCTACATCAGCCTTTTCATAACTAATGGAAAGTACGGCGAAATTAGACGTCTGATGTATGTTGGAATACTGTAACATAAGCGTGGCAAATTTACATATTTTTTAACAAATTGGGTTCTGATAATGTATATGATAATTATCGTAAAAAACTATTTTGGGATGATTCTAAATAATAGAAATTTCACATATGAAAAGAAATATTAGTGAATCCAAATGTTAAAAGTTAACTAAAAATCTGATTTTTAATGTTAAAGAAAATGAGCAATTGTTTTTCGAATTTCAAAATAAAAGTTCAGGATTAAAACATTGTTCCTGACAATGGCGCTTTTGACCTTTCTTTATGTGAAATCTGGTTTAAATTACCGTCTGTAAATACTTAAAGTAAAAGTTAATAAGTCATTGTAAATTTTAATAAAATTTTAACCAAATTATATGCATGTTAAATTTCTTTAGACGTGTTAAATTTATATCTTTGTAACTCTTTAAAAAATCAGAAGTAAAAGTATGAGTTTATTCGATATGTTTACGCAAGAGATTGCGATAGACCTGGGTACTGCCAATACCCTAATCATCCATAATAATAAAATTGTTATAGATCAGCCTTCGATTGTTGCGATTGAACGTTCTACAGGGAGACCAATTGCTGTCGGAGAACAGGCAAAACATATGCAGGGTAAAACTCATGAGGATATCAAAACGATCCGTCCGCTTAAAGACGGAGTAATTGCCGATTTCCATGCTTCTGAACACATGATTAAAGAATTCATCAAAAAAATTCCTGGAATTAAAGGTAAATTTATTCAGCCTGCACTAAGAATCGTAATCTGTATTCCTTCAGGAATTACCGAAGTTGAAAAAAGGGCGGTAAGAGATTCGGCACAAAAAGTAAACGCCAAAGAAGTACGTCTGATTTATGAGCCAATGGCTGCCGCAATAGGGGTAGGAATTGATGTTCAGAAACCGGAAGGAAATATGATCATTGACATAGGCGGCGGTACTACTGAAATTGCGGTGGTTGCACTGGGAGGTATTGTCTGCGATAAATCTGTAAAAATTGCGGGTGATGTATTTACGAATGATATTGCTTACTATCTAAGAACACACCATAACCTATACATCGGGGAGAGAACTGCTGAAAGAATTAAAATCGAAGTGGGTTCTGCTGTGGAAGACCTCGATGTGGATATCGAAGATATTCCGGTGCAGGGTAGAGACCTTATTACAGGGAAGCCAAAAGAAATCATGGTTGGCTACAAAGAAATTGCGAGAGCATTGGATAAATCGATCATCAGAATCGAAGATGCGGTAATGGAAACGCTTTCTTTAACGCCGCCGGAATTGGCTGCAGATATTTATAAAACGGGTATTTATTTAGCCGGAGGAGGCGCTTTGTTAAGAGGACTTGCAGACAGATTGCACAAAAAAACAGGTCTTCCTGTATTTGTTGCGGAAGATCCGTTGAGAGCTGTAGTTCGCGGAACGGGTATTGCCCTTAAGAATATGGATAAATTCAATTTCTTAATAAAATAATTCTAACTTTTTTACGACATACATCTGAATGGGATTTTTGCTGAGATTATTTTCGAAGAATGCGCTTTTCGTCTTCTTTATATTTCTGCAAATTATTGCTCTCATTCTGATATTCTCTAAAAATGCCATGCAGAAATCCTGGATCGCAGGACAGTCTGCCGCATTGAATTCCTGGGTTTCCGGGTATATTGATGAAGGGGTTTCTTACCTGAAGCTAAAACAGATTAATGAAGATCTTGTCGCCCAGAATAAAGCATTGATGACGGAGCTTTACGGAAAACAGGGCGCTAAAAATCCTCAGTTCAGAAAAGTACACGATACGCTGGGAGGCGGGCAAATCTATACGTTTGTAGATGGTGAAATTGTTTTCAACAGTATCAACCGAAGAAATAATTATTTTACCATCAACAGAGGAAGAAGAGATGGCGTATTTCCGCAGATGGGCGTTATGGCTCCCAAAGGAATTGCAGGAATCGTGATCAACTCTACAGACAGCTATGCTTTGGTACAGTCGGTATTGAGTGTAAATAAAATCAGGATCAATGCGGCACTGAAAAATTCTGGATACTTCGGAACCCTAACGTGGAACGGAGATAATTCAAGAGTGATGCACCTTGCCGATATTCCAAAATATGTAGCCCTGAAAATTGGCGACACGGTAGTTACTGACGGCAAATCAGCGATCTTTCCTAAAGGCGTAATGATCGGTACCATCGCAGGATACTCTGTAGATAATAAAACCGGTTTCTGGGATATTTCTGTGGAGCTTAGCGAGAAAATGGGAGCATTAAGCAAAGTATATGTCGTTAAAAACCTTAAAAAGGCTGAAGTACAGAAAATTCAGGATACGATGCAATCGGTAATAAAAAAGGAAGATGATTAGCAGGACTTTATTTACGGACATATTAATCATGATTTTTCTTGTTGCATTACAAATTGTTGTATTGAACAGGATTACCCTTTTCGGGAAGTATACGCCGGTGCTTTATCCTGTATTCGTTATGTTTTATCCTTTCTTCAGAAATAAATTTCAGTTCCTGGCATTAAGCTTTCTGCTTGGGCTTTCCATAGATGTTATTCTTGGAACATGGGGGATGAACGCGTTTGCCACAACATCCATTGCCTATTTCAGAACCTTAATCTTCAGAACTTCTACCGATACTTCTACCGATTTCTTCTCATTTCAGTCCCTTCAGTGGGCGCAGTTTTTGCTGTTTCTATTCACCAGTATTTTTTTACATCAGCTTTTGGTACAGTATATAGAATTCTTTAAGCTGAGCAGATTTTTTGAAATATTATTTAATGTATTGGTAACTAGTGTAATTTCGTTTATATTTATAGTTATTTACGCATTAATATTTAAAATCAAACAAAAAGTTTGAACACACGTTATTTAAAAATTTTTTCCGTTCTTCTTGTTGTCGCTGTGATTTTTATAGCGAGGCTGGCTTATTTACAGCTGTTTACCGACCGTTATGCGCTGAATGCAGCTAATACTTCCATTAAAATTGAATACGTTATCCCACAGCGAGGCGTTATTTTCGACAGGAACGGTAAAATCATGGTAGGTAACCAGCCTGCTTATGAAATTTCCTTTACACAAGCTTTGATGAGGCCGGATTTTGATACCGTTGCTTTTTGCAATCTGATGAAAATTTCAAAAAATGATTTTATCAGAACGATTAATGCTATTAAAAAAGAAAAATATTATTCCAAACTGACTCCCATGACCTTCATGAAAAACCTCAGCCGGGAAGATATTGCAAGGGTTCAGGAGATTATATTTAAATATCCGGCATTCAGCATTGTTTCAAGGCCGCAGCGTCAGTATGAAGTTTCAACCTCCGGAAACCTTTTGGGTTATACAAGCGAAGTGAATGAAAGAGAAATCAAAAAAGATTCTGCTTATTATCTTCCGGGAGATTTTATCGGTAAAACGGGAATCGAAAAGGCTTACGAAAAAGAACTTCGGGGAATCAAAGGAATGAAGTACATTCAGAAAGATATAAAACTGCGTAATGTAGGGCCTTATAAAAACGGTTCCTTGGATAAAGATGTGGTGACCGGCAAAGATATTACCCTTACCATCGACTACGATCTTCAGAGAATGGCCGAAGAAATGCTGGTGAATAAACATGGAGCCATTGTTGCCATTGATCCAAACAACGGAGAAGTGCTCGTTGCCGCCACGGGTCCCGATATCGACCCGAATCTATTTACCGGACCTAATAAATCGAGAAACTTATACGCCTTATCAAAAGATACCATTTACGAAAATAAACCGACCTTCGACAGGTCTTTGCAGGCTGCATATCCTCCCGGTTCTACATTCAAGCTGCTCACAGCTTTAGCTGCAATGCAGATGGGAGTGATGGATGAAAACACGATTTTTCCCTGCGGTGGAGGCTTTAGTTATAGGGGATTAAGAATTAAAGGCCACGGCGGCGCAGATCCGCTTATTCCTTCGATTCAGGTTTCAAGCAACTGCTACTTTTCCTATGCCTATCTTGCTATTATCAATAAATATCCGGGAAATCCTTCAAAAGGCGTGGATGAATGGAAAAAAATCATGAGCAGCTTCGGAGTAGGTGAATTTTTAAATAACGATTTTGCGGTGGGAGCAAAAGGAAGAATTCCTACAGGAGAATTTTATGAAAAAAGAATGGAAAGTATCTTAAAAGCGAGCGGTTCCAAAAAAGATTATAAAAACTGGGATCCACTGGCTACGGGAGCAATTTTCAACGGAATGGGACAGGGTGATGTACTGGTAACACCGCTTCAACTGGCAAATTATGTAGCTGCTATTGCCAATAAAGGATGGTATTACACACCTCACGTTGTAAAAGCTATCGATGGTAAACCAAATCCTGATCCGAGATTTAAAAAGAAACACCAGACTTTGGTGAATAAAAAACATTTTGATCCGGTATTGAAAGGCATGGAAGCGGTAGTTTTGAGGGGTACTGCCCACGGATTGAAATCGAATGATTTTACCCAATTGGCCAAAACAGGTACCGCGCAGGTTCCGCAGGGAAAAGATAATTCAATTTTTGTTCTGATTGCACCTGCGGATAAACCCAAAATTGTAGTTGCTGCGGTAATGGAACACGCCGGCTTCGGGGCAACATGGGCAGGTCCTGCTGCTACGGTTATTGCTGAAAAATACATTACAGGAGATCTAAAAAGAGAACATCTTTATAAAAAAATGACCACATCCAGCTTTATGCCCGAATACAAAAGACAATGGATTGCCGATCTGAAACGTAAAGGCCTGTATAAAGATCCGGTTCTGGACTCTGTAAAGCAGAAAAGATTGGAGGACAGCCTGAAAATGGTTAAAGAGCAAAAAGCAAAACTGCAAAAAAAAATACAAGAGGAAACCAAAAATCTTAACAAAACAAAACAGGCTAAGCAATGAAATGGGCAGAAGGAATTGATAAATTAGGTCTGGGGCTGTATTTTCTGCTATGTGCTTTTGCCATTGCAAATATTTATAGTGTAGATCAGAAATTAGGAGAAAAGCAACTGATTTTCTTCTGTATCTCACTTTTTGTCGGGGTGGTAATTTTCGTCGGAAGAAGCAAATTTTTTGAAAACATGGCGGGGATTATTTATATCGGAGGAGTATTGCTCTTAATCGGTTTATTTCCCTTCGGGAAAGAGATTCTTGGTCAAAAAAACTGGTATAAATTCGGGAGCTTTACAATGCAGCCGGTGGAATTTGCCAAAATAGGAACTGCGCTCATGCTTGCCAATTACGTTTCAGGCCCTGAATTTAATTTAAGTAATAAAAAATCACTCTGGACAACCTTAGCTATTGTCGGTATTCCTGCGGTAGTTGTTCTTGCCATTCCGGATGTTGGTTCCATGCTGGTTTTTATTGCGTTTTTCATCGCATTATACCGGGAGGGGCTAAGCGGATTGCTGTTCGGGATAGGCTTTCTTTTTGCCGGGGTCTTCCTGATTTCACTGGCGGTTAATCCTATTTGGGTAGCCATTACCATTGTTATTATCGTAGGAGGCTGGATTGCTATGAATTATTACAAAATGTCGTGGAACATTATTTCCATTTCAGGAATTGTAGGATCGGTGGTATTGCTTTGCGGTTTGGCTTTCGGTTCGCCACACATTTTAGAAAAACTTCCAAAGCATCAGAGAGAAAGAATTGAAGTGCTTTATAAAGGTGAAAAAGCATTTAGAGATACATCGGGCTATAATTTGTTATATTCTAAAACGGCGATCGGGTCTGGCGGACTTTGGGGAAAAGGCTATCGTGAAGGTTCGGTTACGCAGGGGAAGTTCGTTCCTGAACAGGAAACCGATTATATTTTCTGTACCGTTGGGGAAGAATGGGGATTTGCAGGAAGTGTCATTCTGATTCTTTGTTACATGATTTATATCGGAAGGATCTATTATCTTGCAGAGCAACAGAAATCGGGCTTTAACAGTGTTTTCGGGTACTGTTTTGCTTCTATCCTTTTAATGCATTTTACGATCAATTTAGGTATGGTTATGGGGCTGTTTCCGACGGTAGGAATTCCCTTGCCTTATTTTAGCTACGGAGGAAGTTCTCTGCTTGCCTTTTCCATGATGACTTTTATTTTCTTTAAACTGAATTATTCAGATAAGAATAGTTTGGTTTAAAAGGTTTGAAGTTGGAAGCGGGGTGATGGAAGTTTACACCATTCTGTTTAAATTTTACATTGAAAAATCTGCGCAATCTGCGTGACAAAAAATATTTTCAAAATTCAATGAAACAATCATATTTCTCAGATCAAAATTTCGAGAGCACAGATTTCGCACAACAACCTTTAGATAAAGGCGAATATGAAAACTGTATCTTCCGGAATTGTAACTTTGAATATGCAGATCTCTCAGGTTTCAGCTTTAATGACTGTGAATTTACCGGGTGTAATCTGAGCATGGCAAAATTGAACTCTACGGCTTTCAGAGATGTCATTTTTAAAGAATGTAAATTGCTCGGACTTCATTTTGACGAATGCAATGAATTCGGAATGTCATTCAGGTTTGATGGCTGCATTCTTAATAATTCTGTCTTCTATAAAACAACAATCCGCAAGATCATATTTAAAAATTCAAAGCTTGTTGAGGTTGATTTTACAGAAAGCGATCTATCGCAGGCCGTCTTTAGCAATTGTGATTTATCAGGCGCTGTATTCGATCATACCAACCTTGAAAAAGCAGATTTCAGAACATCTTTTCATTACACCTTAGATCCTTCAAAAAACAGTCTTAAAAAGGCAAAATTTTCGCTTTCAGAAGTTTACGGACTTTTATATAAATTTGATATTGAAATTGATAAGAACGGATAGTTCATATATTTTATCCGGTTCGCATTAGGAGCAATTTCCCTTCAGGAAGGAGTAAAAAAGTAGGCAATCAAAATTCAACAATAAAAAAACCATCATTACTGATGGTTTCATTATTTAAATCAATTATTTAAAATTAAAAATTTGTTCCGTTTGCTGTGGGAGTTGTTGCTGCCAAATTATTGATCGCTTCTCCCTTTTCATTGATTATTCGTTTTCCGAATCTGTACTTAGGACCCCAGTAAGAATCATTAAGTGAAGAAATCATCACTCCTTTTGAAGTGGCAGCGTGAATGAATTTTACTTCTCCATTCTCATCTACACTTTCTACAATTCCTACGTGAGAAATTCTTCTTCCGTGGGAAAAGAAGATCAGATCTCCTTTCTGAAGGTTTTCTTTTTCCACTCTTTCTCCTTCCTGAGACTGAGATGCCGCTACTCTTGGTAAGCTAAGCCCTGCTGCAGCCCCGAAAACCGAAAGAACAAAAGCTGAGCAGTCTATTCCGTTTCTGGTCATCCCTCCGTATCGGTAAGGCGTTCCAAGATAAGTCTGAGCTTCTGTTAAAATATTGTCAATGGTTTTATTGTGCATGATTGCTTTTGCAATCTCAGAATTTTTAATGGAATTTTTAGTGTTTGCTAAAGAAGCTGCCTTTTCTGCAAGAAACGAGTTGATCAGTTGTTGCTTGTCCTGCTCCATTTTGTGTGTGTCAATAGAAGCTAGTTTGGCATCTGTTTTGTATTCTTTAGCGTAAGTTGCTGGTTTTGAAACTACATAATTTGTAACGCATGATTGTAGTGAAACTGTAGAAACCAAAGCAATTAAATAAAACAAAACTCTTTTCTTCATATATATTTGATTACCGTGTTAAAGGAATAAGTATTTTTCAAAAGCAATACAAAAATATGTATTCCGTATAAAAGGGCTTTGATATGAATAATATCATGTTCTTATTTTAACACATTTTAACATATTATTTCAGTATGTTAAAGAAAAATAAACCGCAACAGCCTATTTTGGTAATGTTAGCGGTTTTTTTTATTAAGATTCTTTAACAAAATAAAAATATAAATACTTCAATATCTGTGGTATCTGTAGAATAACTCTAATTTAAAGAATAGAATTCAAATAATTTCAGCAATGTTTTTATCTCTTCGTTCGGCTGAAATGCACGCTTTTAAATAGTACTTTATTCAATTGGTTTAAAATAGTACTAAAGAAAAAACTCTCCGGAAATACGGAGAGTTTAAACTAATATGGAACTTTACAAATGTTATTTTGTAAACAACATTTCCCTGTATTTTGTCATTGGCCAAAGTTCATCATCTACCATCATTTCCAAGGCATCTGATGCTTCTCTGATAACGTCGAATAATGGCTTCACTTTATTGCAGTAATCTTCTGCCTGCTTTTGGCTGTCAGAAATCGCTTTTGCTTCCTCTCTTGCCTTGATAAGGTCTTCAACGCCCAATTTGATTTTGGATACATTTTCAGAAATGCTTGCAATTAAGCTCATTTGTTCTTTTGCTAAAGATCTGAACTCATCATCTCCAAAAATTTCTTTTAGGCCTTTTACGTTTTCAATCAGTCTGTTCTGATAATTTAAAGCCGAAGGAATAATGTGGTTTCTTGCAATATCACTTAAAACTCTTGCTTCAATATCAATAACGGTTGAATATTTTTCTAATTTAATTTCATTTCTCGCCTCAACTTCTCTGTGGGTGAAAATCCCTAATTCTTCGTAGAGTGCCAGGAATTTTTCATCCATCTCCTGCTTAAGTGCTTCCGGAGTTGTTTTCAGGTTGTTTAGCCCTCTTTTTTCCGCTTCTATCGCCCAGTCGTCAGAGTATCCGTCACCTTCAAACATAATATTTTTACACTGCTTGATGTACTCTCTTAATATGTTGAAGATAGCTTCGTCTTTCTTAAGGCCTTTTTCAATCAATGCATCCACTTCTTTTTTGAAATCACGAAGCTGTTTTGCTGCGATGGTATTCATTACCGTCATAGATTCTGCGCAGTTTGCAGAAGAACCAACCGCTCTGATCTCAAATTTATTTCCTGTGAATGCAAAAGGAGAAGTTCTGTTTCTGTCGGTGTTATCCAGTAAAATTTCAGGAATTTTTCCAACAACATTCAGTTTTAAATCTGTTTTTTCGTCCGGGGAAAGTTTTCCTTCCGTTACTTTTTCAAGCTCTTCCAGTACTCTGAAAAGCTGGCTTCCGATAAATACGGAGATAATTGCCGGTGGAGCTTCATTGGCACCTAATCGGTGGTCATTGCTCGCGGAAGCAATGCTTGCTCTTAAAAGATCTGCATACTCATGGACCGCCTTGATGGTATTCACGAAGAATGTTAAGAACTGTAAGTTTTTCTTAGGATTTTTTCCCGGGCTTAAAAGGTTTTCGCCAGTATCGGTTGCTAAAGACCAGTTGTTGTGCTTTCCGCTTCCGTTTACGCCTGCAAATGGCTTTTCGTGGAATAATATATGAAAATGATGCCTGTGTGTAACTCTTGCCATTACATCCATCAATAAAGAATTGTGGTCAACCGCAACGTTCACCTCTTCAAACATCGGTGCAAGCTCGAACTGGTTCGGTGCTACTTCATTATGTCTTGTGGTTACAGGAATTCCCAGCTTCATGCATTCAACTTCTAATTCCATCATAAAGTTCATTACTCTTGTAGGAATAGAACCGAAATAATGATCATCAAGCTGCTGTCCTTTTGCGGGCGAGTGGCCTAATAATGTTTTTCCTGTTAAAACCAGGTCCGGGCGGGACTGGTACAATGCAGAATCAACCAAGAAATATTCCTGTTCCCAACCTAAAGTAGGCGTTACTTTGGTAACATTTTTGTCGAAATACTGCATTACGTTGGTTGCAGCTTCATCCACAGCGTTAAGTGCTCTTAAAAGAGGTGCTTTGTAATCTAAGGTTTCTCCGGTATAAGAGATGAAAATAGAAGGAATACATAATGTAGTTCCCATGATAAATGCAGGAGATGTAGGATCCCAAGCTGTATAACCTCTCGCTTCAAAAGTGTTTCTGATACCACCGTTCGGAAAAGAAGATGCATCCGGCTCCTGCTGGATCAATAAATTTCCGCTGAATCTTTCGATTGCTCTTCCCCCTTCGATTGGGGTGAAGAAAGAATCGTGCTTTTCAGCAGTGCTTCCTGTTAAAGGCTGGAACCAGTGGGTGTAGTGGGTTACCCCTTTGCTCATGGCCCAGTCTTTCATTGCTACAGCTACCTGGTCTGCAATGTGTCTCTGGATTTTAGTTCCTTTTTTTACAGCATCCATAATAGAATTGAATGCTTCTTTCGTTAAATATTCTCTCATTGTTTCTTCTGAGAAAACATTTTGGCAAAACAATTCGGATAATTTTACAGGAACTTCTACAGAATTATCTCTTCTAAAGTCCTTAAATGGTAAAGTTTCTAACGCTTTGAATCTTAAAGTTGACATATTAGGTTTGATTTTTACGATGCAAATTTACGAAAAAAATGAATAAAAAATATTTTAACCCTAAAAAATTAAGGGGTAATTGTAAAATTAATGAAAATTTAAATGGGTGTGTAGGTTTTAAAAGGGGTTTTGTTAAAGTAGAATTGTAAATGAAACACTTAGTCTGTTTGTTAAGTATTAGCAACAACTCTATTATTATATGAGTACAATTTATAAATTTATACCATAAGCATTACTAAAAGTTTTCATTTATTTTATTAATTATGATTAATAATGCCATTTACCGGCTTACTTATATAAACATGAAATTATCATCTGTTTCTATAAAACCGGAGGCTGAGGGGCTCGAAGCCTCCGGTTTTTATTAGCCCCGATTGCCGCGGCATCCTTTTTGTTTTCGGGGGGGCGGGGAAGCCGCCGCCCCC
>NZ_JAYLAA010000049.1:0-3972 GCF_035819015.1 Chryseobacterium salviniae
CAATTGCCCCAATCACCAATATTACCTTCCCCATGTACCCCATGACATCACGCATGATACACCTGCTGGATTTCATAATAAAAGCCGTAGCCTGACCCTTTTGCAAGAGCCTGATGGTAAGTTCCCTTAGCCACTTCCACAGTAGTGGTTTTGCCGGTGAGATCTATCCCGTTGCCAAGGCTCAGCTCAAGCCAGTCGTTCTGCGTAAGATTGTAAGTTTTTACTAATTCTTTGTAGGTTCCGTCCGGTTCGAGGCTTAATATCAGATTTTCTACCGGAGCATCAGCAGGAGCGTTATCTCTATTGATTTTAAAGGTATAGGTATGATAAGGGCCATATTCAATATACACCACATCCTCGGTATCTATGGAAATCCCATCTCCATATTGCACTACTTTTCCGGCAATATTCTTTGCTTCAAACCCGCGTTTTGCTTTTTCCAGTTCGGGAAGAAGCTTTACTTTGTGTTTGCTTTCGTTTAAAGAAATTCTTTTGGAAGTAAGCTGGAATTTAGAACTGTTAATACTATTCATATCCTGCTCAGGAAATACATCATTCCTACAGGAAAATAAGGTATGGAACACTAATAATAGAAATAGCCATGAAATTTTTTTCTCATTGTATGCTTACTAAAAAGCCTCCGAAGAGGCTTTGACATTATTGTTTAGTCAAAATTATCTCTTGCTTCTCAGGGAACGTTTGCGAAAAAGTACTTGGACATTCCCCTACTACAATATCTTTATCAGAAATATAGAAAATCCTCATCTGATTGGGAGTACTTGGATTTATTCGTAAAGATACTGTCCCATGATTTATACAACCTCTTGGAACAGATCCTGAAAAAATCATTCTGTAGCCCTGTAAATCGGTTGTAAGCCCTAATCCTGAAAAATGGGTTTTACTATCATCCGGTTCATTCAAATTATCGTAAATTGTCATAGGAAAATTACCTGTTGTGATTATTCTCAATCTGCCTGTTATTTCATCTTTTTTCATTCCCATATCATCATATAGATTTTTATTAAACTTCATTTCGTAAGTCCTTCCATTATATACTCCTTTCCAAGTTCCGATATACTTATTTAATGTATTGTTTATATCTTTTACATAATTGTAATTCATAGAACAATTTGGATTATCTCTACATTGAGCCGCTTGTTCTAAAGACACTGTTTGAGATTTACACGAAATAGCCAAAAGAGCTACAAATAGTTTGATTAGATTTTTCATATTTATATTTTAGATTGGGCAGATATTTTTAACGGTGTCTGTTTTATCAGCATTTAACTTTATTTCAGTAGTTGTTCCATCAGAATTCATACGGTACAAAGTTATACCATATAAAAGCATTTTTTCCTGAATATATTTTAAAAATGCTAATTCAAGCTTGTCTGGGCTTTTAATATGATCTTCCATTGCTTTAGCAAAAGGATCTCTATGGATAGCAGCTTCGGTATCAGTAAAAGTTTTGATTTGATATTGATTTCCTGTGAATCTAATTTGATAATTACCCAAACTTGATACCATTACTCCATAGACATCACTTAAAGATTGCCCTTTGGTTTGTGCATTTTTTACCAAATCCATAAAATAAGCAGCATCGGCTGGAGAAAACATTTTAATACCTTTCCTTTCGTCACCACTTGTTGTTGTATAGTCATTTACATGGGTATGCATAAAACCTTTTATGTAAGTATTTGTTGATACGTCTGGCATAGTAAGAGAATTTGCGTCATCAGTTGCGCTTGCATTATCTTTATATACGTAAGCTCCTCCCCATTTTTGTATGTAGCCTGTTTCCTTTTTAAGACCCGTTTTCCCTTGCAAAGTATCCATTCTTTTTTTAAAGTTATCGTCGTTTCTCTGTGCTTTTATCTTCTCACAAGGAGTCTGTGTTTGAAGATTCCCACCCAAATTCGGCAGCGTAGGCGTTCCTGTATTACAGCCTGTTTGCGATTCTAATGTTGTACCTGGGTCTTGTGGCTGCGAAATGATGCCGTTTCCATCGCATGGCTGGGAAGTATTGGCAGATCCGTTACTGCCACCCGGTTCGGTTGTTCCGCCTCCTGTTCCTCCTCCCTGGGGATTGGTAACTCCGGGAGGAACCCCTTCCCCGGTACCTCCGCCGCCTACCATCTCGCATACACGGGTTACGGTAATCACCAGTACAGATTGCGTCTCAGCCTGACAAGGTCCACCGTCCTCATCAGAGGCTTCTCCATGATTGTGAACGCCTTCACTGCAAGAAGTATAATAAGAAATTGTTTTATAGTAACATATCATATCCTGCTTCATGGCAGATGAGTACGTTCCGCTTTCTAATGGGGTATAGCTTACTTTTCCGGAAAGGTCTACCATACCCCCTGCATTCATGGTTTGCTTTTCCTGTTCCGTAAGGTTATAAGTGATGAGCATTTCCCTCAAGGTTCCATCCGAAAGGGGGCTTAATACCAGATTTTCAACCGGAGCATTTTCCGGAGCATTCTCTCTTTCGATCTTGAAAGTGTAGGTGTAATAGTTGGGGCCATTCTCAATATAGATCACATCATCCGTATTGATGGAAACCCCGTTTCCATAGTGCACCACTTTTCCGGCGGTATTTTTTGCTTCAAACCCATGTTTTGCTTTTTCCAGTTCGGGAAGAAGCTTTACTTTGTGTTTGCTTTCGTTTAAAGAAATTCTTTTGGAAGTAAGCTGGAATTTACTGCTGTTGGAATAAGCTTCCTGCTCAGGAAACACATCATTTCTACAGGAAAATAGGGTAAGAAACACTGTTAATAGAAACAGCCATGAGATTTTTTTCATCATGTTCATTTGTTTTTGTGATTAAATATATAAATTTTATCCCTCAAATATGAAAAAAATAAATAAATTTCAATGCCCTATTTTTGATGCATATTTATTTTTAGAAAAAAATTATATTTGTTCTATTCAAATTGATATATCTATGAATGCAACAATTGGTAAGAGAATTAGAAAATATAGAGAAGAAAAAGGTTTTTCTCAGGAAGAAGTTGCCGAAAAGCTTCATATTTCACGTTCAACGTATCAGAGAATTGAAAACGGAGAAACTAATTCATGGGTCAATCATATTGAAAATATCTGTACTTCGCTGGAAATAAATATGGATGAATTGCTAAAGTCGGAAGAAGGTTTCACACAAATCAATAAAGAAAACTCTTCGAGTGATAACGCTTATAATAATATGATTCAAAATCAAACCAATAATTATAATTCTTCCGAAAAGCTGATAGAGCAATATGAAGAACGCATTAAAGAATTAAAAGAACAGGTAGAATACTGGAAAAGCCAGGCTGAAAACAGCAAATAATTTCCTTTTTTCCCGAAAAGCTGTTGCACCCCTGCAGTGACTTTTCGGGAGCACCCGAAAGTTTACCGCACCCTCGCAACGGCTTTTCGGGAAACTCCGAAAGCTTTCTGCAGCCTGCAGGAGATTTTCGGGAACACCCGGAAGGGATTTTATGCAAGAGCCTGCCGGAATACAATAATTAATCGCATCATACGGTTTAAATAATAAAATATACACAAATGAATTTTATCGACTTACCCAAACTCCGCAATGCAGAATACCTGCAATATGTAAAAGACTTCTCAGGAATTATCACCCTGAACAATCCCGCAACCTTACAGATCGACGCCAAGCTTTCCGCCTTCAATACCAAAATTTCCGAGCTGGAAAACCTGTATAAAAAAGCATTGGGGAACGAGAAAACACAAGATCTCTTGCTGTTGGATGAAAGAAGGGATAATGCCATCAACGGAATTTACTATTTTCTTTTGGGGCATTCTTATCATTTCGAATCAGATAAAAAACAGAAGGCACAATTGCTTCTCGACAATATGGCTCTGTACGGAAGCGGTATTGCCCGTTTAAACTATCAGGCAGAGACCGCCACGCTTAATAATCTCATCAAAGATTGGGAAAATAAACCCGAACTCAACGATGCGGTT